>SSFW01000151.1 GCA_008015595.1 Nitrosomonas sp.
GAATATGTGTTGCCCCACGTTGGACAGCCTCATTCAGCCTTTCGTGAGACGGAAGGCGAGCGGAGAAGTCGTTTGTCTGCCCAACGTATAGCGCAGTCCAGCGCCCGTTTGCTGCAAGGAAACTGAAAATGTATAGGCCAGCGACTTTGTTCCAGCCTTCGTTTTTGTCGAAGATGGTGAATTCGAGCGAGCTACCGTTTCCAAGCGGCCAGTTGCAAGTTGCCATAGATGCCTCCCTGAGTGAAATGGCTAACGCCCTGAGTTCAGCCGCCGCCGTAGGCGGTCGGCTGCGACGAATCGTTAGAAATTAATTTTTTACTGCGACGTTGGATAATTCCGGCGAAAAATACAATACCTAAAGTCATTAGACTTATACTGGTAATAGATGCCGATGGAACGGCGACCGGATTATTTGATAGTCGCAAAACCAAATGTAAGGTTGACTCTTTTTGAATGTTGTAATCTGCAAGTGTACGTCCATCTTCAAGTGATTTACCTGCAAAAACTAGTCGTTGCTGATTAGGCGGTATTCCCTCCTTATCTTGAATCTTTGTTTTAACATTTTCAATGGTGTCAGTGGCTTCAACTTCTAAAGCTATTGTTTTTCCTGTAAGTGTTTTTATGAAAATCTGCATATAACTCTAACGGCCAAGGTAAGCCGCCCGCCGTAGGCGGGTCGGCTTGAATGAATTGTTAGCGCTTAAATACGTCCGGGTGAGGGAAATCTTCATGCCCCGCATACATGACGTAGCCAACGTAGTTTGTATATGGAACATAGCCAGTAGAGTTTGCATATGGAGCGAAGGATCCGCCACGCCAACTCTTTTTACCCATGTTCGTGATCAAGCGATCATCATTCAGGACTTCGCCGAGATAACGACCATCAGGCCCGTATATCTCCTCTCCCTGAAGCAAACCGACGTGCTTTCCGTAGTGCGTCCAAAGGCAATTGTCGGCGATCCATCCAAATGATTGACCGCCCCAAGTCCAAACCCACTTCATAACTCCCCCTTAAGCGCTAACGTTGAAATTCAGCGGCCGCCGGAGGCGGTCCGCTGGAATGATGGGTTGGGCCTATTCTCTATATAGACCGCCGAAGCAAATTTCGCTGCCGTCAGAACTCTTTGCGTAGCCGCTATAAAGCCCACCACATGCGACTCGGCGTCCGTCTGAGCTTTTTGCGTATGAGTTGTAACGGCCACCGGCACACACCTGAGCGCCGTCACTGCTTTTAGCGTACGAGTCATACTTTCCACCGCACGCGACTTGCGTTCCGTCGGAGCTTTTTGCATATGAATCATATTGTCCGCCGGCACACACGTTTGTGCCGTCACTGCTTTTCGCGTATGAGTCGTATTTCTCGCCGCATGCGACCTGCTTCCCATCCGAGCTCTTTGCATATGAATCGTAACGACCGCCAGCACACACCTGAGCTCCATCGCTACTCCTCGCGTACGAGTCATATTTCCCGCCGCATGCAACTTGCTTTCCATCTGAACTTCTTGCATAGGAGTCGTATCGGCCGCCAGCGCAAACTTGACTTCCATCGCTGCTCCGAGCATAGCTATCGTATTCGCAACCGCAAACAACGAGGCTGGTCCCAATCCGTTTGTAGGAATTGGAACCTGGGAGGCATTGGGCAGCTGTATCTCCAGCCTGAGCGAGCGATGGCAGAATTCCTAAAACCAGCAAAAAGACCGTGATAAATCTCATTACTCTTCCCTTCTGAGATGCTCAACGTTGAAGGTGAGGGGTGCGGAGCCGGCTTGCCGGCGTAGCGTCCCTCTCGACCGCAGTGTTAGCCATATGTTTCACCGACAGACGAAATTGGCCAGATCGCTCTTGCTGGAGCCAGGAACCAACTCGAACCATTTTGTTGGATATTCTTTAATTGCAGACGACGATTGCTCGCTGTAACCCAACTCGCGCATTTGCATCGTGGCGCAGTTTGTCTCGGTGAGGGTATAGCCGACGCTGTCAACTCCTACGCGCTTATGCAAGGCGCGGATGATGTTTCCGTTCTTTTTCTTCTCAAGCAGGAAGTATTTTCCTTTGTCACCTGCGACGCTGCGCGGAATTGGAATTTCGGATTGGGCGGCGACAGATGTACCGGCAACAAAAGTGCAGGCAAGTAGAGCAACGATTTGAATGCGCATAAACTTCTCCTGTATGGCTAACGCCCTAGTTAACCGGCGCCGGAGCGCGAAGCGCGCAGGGTACCGCGGCAGGCCATGAGAATGCCGAAGGCATGGCCTGCCGTGGCGTCCGCGTTGAACGACCAGTTAGGCTGGTGGCAGGTGGAGCTGCGGTTGAAGTTCTCACCCATTTTTGATGTCCTTCATGAATGCCTCTCTATCTGATTCGGGCAGGCTCTCAGCTAGAGCGGCCAGTCGAGAATTTACCAAGCGAACCAACTCAGATTGCATCCACATCCCTGCAATGGTGTGGCAGTGCATGTCATGGTCCGTGACTTCAATGTCGTAAACGGTCTTGGGATGAGTCAGCTTGTTCCGCGCAGACTTTGCTCTCAAGAAGTCCTGAAAATCTTCACCATGGGTGTTCAAGCGGAATTCTTTCAGCTGCCAGATCTTGGCTGCCAATCGGAATGTTCGCTTGACGTTTTGATCCAGCGGTAGAAATTTGTCGTCGCGGGCTCCAACAACGTGCAATGAACCTAGGGTTTCACGTTCCTTGTCAGATAGCTGACCGATAAATTCACCGGTCCGAACGGTCGATCGCAACTCCCACTTTATGCACTCGATGGCCGCTTCTATAAACGAGAAGACAGCTCTTACAACGCACCGTCTAAGGTATTGAGACGATCTGTCATTTTCAAGGGCGGCATAGGAGCTAGAAATATCTTCGCGAAGCTGTTCGATCAGTTCTTGCTGACGGACGAACCCTTCTCCGATTTGAGGAATTCCTGGCACATCTACTCCACAAGCCTAACGTCGAAGTTCAGGGGCGCGGAGCCGGCTTGCCGGCGGAGCGTCCCCTGGAACGCCCTGTTGGGCATCACTTGTGGCGCATCGCATTCGTGCGCTCAACGTAGCGTTCCATTCGGTGATCGGATACTCCGAGAACAGTTGCTATGCCTTTGCCTGAGCGGAGGGCGAAATCTCCTTTGTTGAGCACTGTAATGACATCAGGAATTGCGTTTAGACATCTTTCGTTAGCTGAGTCCACGAAGCCGAGTAATTTCGGAGGAAGTGTCGGTATCGCGTCCAGTTCGTTGAAAACGTGATACGGCTGCGGGAGCACTGACTTGGCACTCATGTCGCCATAGCGAGGCATGCCAAATGTGTAGCAAGCAATGGACGGTGGAATGTGGTGACGCCTCCGGTGCCTAAAGGAATGGAAGTCATCTTCGTCAAGGCGCGCATGGAAAACAGCGGCCATTGCTCCGCCCAGTGAGTGCCCAGTGACATAGACGGGAACGTATGGGCCTTGGTTCAGAACCCGCAATCGTTCGACTACTTCATCAAAACACTCGAGCACGGCGTCAAAGAAGCCGCGGTGAAGGCGCACGGATTCGCCAAAGCCCGATTGATAGCGCACTTTGCGAACGTCGAGGTCGGCTTTGAAGTCCGCGAAGGAAAACGTGGTTCCACGAAACGAGACAAAGATTACTTTCGGGAGCCTTGAAATCGTGACGATTACTCGACTACGGGTAATCACTTCGATCTCAGTGTTCGTGTCGAGTTGTTTTACCGAGGCGCGGCGTTGTTCTGCTTCCCAACGCGAGACATGGGCCTGAAAGCGATCACAAGGAATGATCTTTGCCCGTTTTGAATTCTTCAACTCAAAGTCTGGAATTTCCTCGTAGGCAATTGCTGAAAACGCTGCCCCAACGAAAGCCTTCTCCCAACTGAACCGAGAGTCTTCCCAGTCGCCAATGCTGTCCGCCAGTCTACGGGCGTCATTGAAATATGAGTAAAAGTCCAAGATACCTCCTATGTGTTCTGTGACGCCCAACGCTCGCGGTAAGCTGCGCCGGAGCGAAGCGGAGGGCACCAACAGGCGAAGCCTGTTAGCGTCAGCTTGACCAAATAGTTAGGCTGGTGCATGCAGACAAGGCTTGCGCATGAATTCGACATTAGGCTTACTTTGTCGCCTTATGTTGCCAAGAAGCGATCTCAATAAGTACTGCGCAGTCCTTGGCGTCGTTCCAAACGGCAGTTTTGAGCCCCCAGTAGAAGGAATGCGTTGTGGTGCCAGCCTTGTTAGCAAACGAAGTGTTTGTGCCAGCTTTCGTGTATACAAAAATAAAGTCTCCCTTCTTGACTTGTTTGTCAGGAAGCCAGAATACATGGCGCAAAAGAGCGGAGACTTTCCCGTCACTTGTGTAGGTTGTATCTGTGAGCATATGCTTGCCGGCATCACAGTCTTCATTGACGTTAAGAGTTACGAACTCCTTGTCATAGTCGCCATGGCCACTCACTGATTTAATATCGATCTTCATAAATTCCTTTGAAGTACATTGAAGAGCCTAACGAACGAAAGTAAGCCGCCTGCCGAAGGCAGGTCGGCTTGACTGCCCGGTTAGACCCAGAAGCCAAAACGGGAAGCCCCAAATTGACGACGGGCGCAAACCACGAAAAAGCAGTGCGCCACGGAGGCGACGCACTGCTTGAAAAATGATAGCTGGTGGCGCTTGCTGCACAAGGGCTAGAGGCCAAAAAGGCTTGAAACTGGCGCAGCGCCCAAAGGCGAAGCCCGGCACACGGCAAAAACCCAACGAATAAACGCTTGAGAAACTAAACGCCGGTGAATAAAACATGGGCTTCAATATTGCGGGTTTTTCGCAGGCTAACGAACGAGTTCAGACGCCGCCGTAGGCGGTCGGCTGCGACGAAATGTTAGAGCCATAGGGTAAATGACTAACTTCTTTTTCCTAATCCCGGTGCCCCGGATAGTATTTCATAGCCCCGAATCTTGTTAAACCCTGAGACTTTATGAAACTCCTCTATCTTAATTTTTTCTTCAGTAAGCAATATCTGAACGAGTAACTTTTTCTTCGTAATTTCTGAAGTCACAGTTGCTATATCGGACTGTAGTCTGGCCAAGCGTTTTTTTAACTTCGTTAGTTCGCTCGGCTTCCGCTTTTTGCTGCGCTTCTTCATGACTTCTAACGTTTGAAATCACCGGCGCTGCGCGGCTTTATCGCGCAGCGTCCGCTGGATTGATGGGTTGGGCCGCACCCGCTCCCTCTGCGAGAGCCTTTAAATTGCGCAGTGTGACCGGAAGGCCTAAGTTCAGTTGCTTGGACAACATAGGGCCTAGAACAAAGGATAGAAAACCCGAGAATGTAACCCTGTGGACGACCTCTGTCGCTCCCTCGACAGGAACGAGCTCGTGCTCGAAGAGCATACGAAACAGGGGAATCTTCGATTCGACCGTGAAGCACTTGCTGGGCTCCACTTGAGTAAGAAGCATAGGCACTGTCATGCCCTTAGGAGGTGTGATACGTCCGCGGCTGCCGACGCGAAAAGGGCCTTCAAGAAAGGCCTGCTTTGTGTCCGGATCCCACGTGTGCCAGTTTTGAACATCTTCATATATCCGGAAGACCGTTTCGGGTGGCGCGGTGATTGTGATTCGGTGTTCAACGTTCATTCCGGACTTTCAGAAAGGAGATATGCGACATGAGCGGCCCAACGCTGAGCACAGCGGCGCCACGTCAGTGGCGTCCGGCGGCCGTAGGCCGCGTACTGCTGCGGCTGGTTATATCTTGGGACTAACCTTATTAATGGTACCTTGAGCAACCGCAACTGTGCGCTCACCATCATCGCCAATCGCAGTGACAATACACTGACAAACCGCCTGGTTTTTTCCAGAAGACAATACCGTTGCTTTGGCTATCAGTTTTTTACCCAAGGCGGGACGAAGATAGTTGATTTTGTACTCCGAAGTAACCGAGTCTCCCAAAACAGAACCACCCGCATAGGTTAATGCATTGTCTGCAAGGTAACTGACAACACCGCCATGAATGAATCCGTGTTGCTGCTTCAGTTCGTCATGCACAGCCAGTGTAAGAACTGCTGTGCCCGGCTCAAATATTTCAAGCTCGGTACCGAGCATGACGCTGAATGGCTGACTAGCCAATATCGTTTTACCAAATTCGAACAGCTCACTCATAATTTGCAAATCCTGTAGATATAACGAACAAGGTAAGCCGCCCGCAGTATGCGGGTCGGCTTGAGCGCCGGGTTAGATGAATAATCAGACTCGGCGCGCATCAACCGTTTGATTTCCCCGGCTAAGGTTGGTGAGCTTATTGAAGTTGATTTCGATGCTGTCAAAACGCATCCACATACGAGTGTTGAAAGCATCGAATGAGCTAACAGACCACGTTGAACCATCATCAAGAACAATTACTTTCCCTGAATCCTGAATTTCTTTGACTGACGCCTTCATTTCATTTCCTTATAGCTAACGAATAAATTCAGCCGACCGCCTACGGCATCGGCTGAATTTATTCGTTA
>SSFW01000144.1 GCA_008015595.1 Nitrosomonas sp.
CCCCCAGTCCCCCTAACATGGGCTGCCCGCGTGACCGCCGGCAGTCCGGTGAAACCGAGTGGGTTGCTTGAGCAAATTGCGGTGTCGGTCTTTCCACCGAGCAATGCCCCTGACAATTTCCTGTAGTAGCCATTCTTCCCCTCCAGGGGTGGCGCAAATCACCGCCAACATCGGCGTCAGGGTGTCACTCACCCATCGTTTCACGTTCTGCAGGGTCTGCACCTGCTGCTCCTGGGCCAATCGCCCCTTTTGAAATCCCTCCGTCAGGAGGGCGTACCACTCCAACACGGGAGCCCGGTATCGTTCTTCATCCTCAGTCTCTTTGGTGATGTCTCGGAAATCCACATAGGACCGGAGTAAGCCGATTACCAACTCCTTCCAGTCGGCTTCGTCTAACGTTGCCAATGCACGAGCACACTGTTCAGCGCGATCCTTCTTGAGTTCTAGTTCCCATCGCGTCCCGTAATCCTGATAGTTCTCCTGCCCCTTGCTCTGGAGTTCCAGCCGTTTGTCGTAAATCCGCAGCAAGGTCTGACTCTGCGGACTCCCGAAGTACATCGTTTCACCGGTTGTCGCTCCTGTCCCATGCGTCAGGTTGGAGACGATATGCCGGACCTGAGCCGCCCTTGTGACGCATTGGCCTGCCGAGACCGCTTCTCGGATGGTCGCTACCGGCACCGTTCCCGCTCGGTCATCGAGCGCACAATCGATGCGCGTGACGTGCCCTTGCTGCTTATGCACCCACTGCAGGAGACCTCGGATTTGATCCAGTGTCAGGGCGGACGCGAGGCCGCCCGACAGATCCACATGGATTTCATTCGGGCGACGAGGCGCATTCGTGCCCAATCTGCCGACCCCGCGCAGGCCGTCTGCCCTCATCCAGGACAACGGATAGCCTCGGAACCCACCTTTCGCCTTGCTCCAGTCTCCGCCCAATATCCGCATGGTCTCTTGGGGATTGCTGGCCAGAACGGTAAACGCCAGCCAATCCATGGTGAGGGTGAAACTAGAATCCATGGACTCTATCGAACTCCTGTACGGAGCGCTGTGGGTAGCGCCCCCGTGTTACCAAGACGGGGGCCATTCCGCTCCGCCCCGCAGCCTATCGGCATGCGGCGCGGACCGGCTTTGCCTCCTAATGTTCTGACGGATAGCACGTTCCTAGCGTCCTTCCTGCGTCGGTCTGACAAGCTTCTGTCGGACCACGCCAAAAGCTTTTTCTCCCACCTCTCTTGCCACGATCTTGATCGCCTCGGCCTTGCCATCCATCACCAAACTCATGAGGACAGCCCCGCGCACATACTTGGAAACAGTCGTGCCTTCCTCCTGAGCGCATTTCTCGATGAGCTTGCGTTCTTGTTCAGTGACTTTGAATTGAAGTGTCTCGGTTTTGGTTTCGTCTGACTTCATGGCTCGCTCCAATTATATATTATGAAAGATAATATCTTAAGCTGGCCAGGTCAACTGCTTCGGTCGCGGGGGTGTAGAGCGTCATATCCCGGTATCACTTCTCCTGATTCCGGGATCGATGAATGAGACTATCTGGGGAAATCGACTAGGTGTGGAATTATCCAGAAGGGTACTGTGAAGCTAATTTTTAGTTTTGAAGACAGTGTTAAGTTGTCCTATCAGTTTGCCTGAATCGATCCGATAAGCTCCATTAATCTCCAGCCGACCTTTCCAATCCTCCGAACGGTGAGGTCCTCCGATAAGATTTTTTTCGCCTAGAATCGTCCAGAAGATCTCATACTTTTTATCCCTTAAATAAGAAGCCAAATTTTGTTCTCTTGCTAATAACACACTCGGACCTCTTTGAGTTAATGAGGGATCCATAAAAACAACCGTCTTGTCACTGTCTATAAAATCGCCTGGGGAATTAGTCGAGTGAAGCTTCATTTCGTTTATGATTTCTTTTGACGGCAACTTGATTCTAATTGGTCCCTCAATAGAGCAATCGTAGCCTCGTTCCCATAAATACTCGTCATTAGTTACCAGAATAGACCCAGGGATAGTCCTATTCCCTCGCCGTCCATGACGGGACCAAGAGGTATGGTTAAAATATGGGGTATCTTTATACTCAAACGATGGAGCCCACGGATATTCCCGGAGGAAAACCTGCGTCAAATCGCTCGATTCAGGCATCCATCTACCCATGAAATCTTGCTGTTTTGCCCATTCAAACACAGCCTTCGCATCTCGTTTTCTCACCAAGTAAGACTTCAGAATAAGATGCCAACTCCTTCTCGCAGTATCATATTGCTCTTCGTCGGGGGGGGCTGGTTGAACTCTTGAAAAAAACCCTTCAAGCATTAGCCAGCTGGTGCCGTCGTTGGGATTGAGGCACTTGATTAGTGCCTCAATGTTGGGCATGCCGATGCCGCTCTTTAGCCAAGAAACATCGTCGAGGTCTGTCTGCCAATCCAAAGGTTCTGCAAACCACCAACTGGAGTCCGATCCTGCGGTTTCGCGGATGGGTAGTAGCAGTGATGGATCAATATCTCGCCAATAACTTTGCCATGGTCCTTGATAGGTTTGACCCATTTTTGACCAGGTATCCCCCCGAAACTTAAAGTTGTCTGAAACCCTAGCGAGAAATTCATGATAGGCAATCCATTGATACTTTTTCCCGATCCGCTCAGCTTTGTCTGGATGCCGTGAATATTCATGCATTGCACTATCAAATTCCCCGAACAGTTCAGGCCTCCAGCCTAGCTGAACGATTCTCTCGAATATCCACCGCTGCGCGATCGATAGATCAAATGCGAACTCGTCTACGTGGGGATTGTTCAAATAAGGGATTACAACTTCATGAAATCGCTTAAGTTGCGGCTTGCTTAAACATTTTTTCAATGCCTTCTCCAACGCGGAGACTCGGCTATCTAATTCCGCCTCAGAGTAGTGAAAAACTCCTTCGAGTATGTTCTGGCCTCGCCTGCTAAGCTCTAACATCTCTCTTTCTCGAACATACTTGGAGAACGCATTCCGTTCTCTGACGCCTAGGGATTTTTCAAACTTCTCGCAAAGCTTCTTTCTGGATGGTTTCCTTCTTTGATTAAGTCTTTCGTTGGACCAATCAAAATGATGGGAATTGGTTCCAATTATGTATCGAGCAAAATCTCCAAATCCCATCACGGAATTCCAAATATCACCAAAGGCTCGGTCTTTGCTCCAATCCGTTGGGCAATATTCAGCTTCAAGTTCTTCGGTCGTCTTGGAAGGCTCGCTCCAGAGACTTTTATATGGAGGCCGGATCTTTTTGGTGTCGATTTTTAGTGAAAGGCCCATATGTTGGGCGACCTCAATTACTCCTCGTGCATAGTCTCGGAGAAGTAGGTGGGGAGGAGGGGCATCACCCAGAAACATCATGTCAAAAACAAGCTGTGCCAATTTTTGAATGCCCTCTCGATCCGTACTTCTCAGACTGCTCCCATAGGCGACGGCGAATAACCGTTCCGAAACGTAAGGATCGTTTACATCCGAAAACTCTTGTAAGAGAGTTCCCAGTACCTGAAGCCGACCCTCGAGCAACAACACTAAGGCTTTCGTGGATCGGTCGCGTAAAAAACGATTTGAACTAGAAAGAAACCACGTGATTGGAATGGCAAGAAGGGTCAAAGCGTCATCGGTAACGTAAGATTTGTCTGATGTTGAACAAGCCCAATCAATTAAACGATCGACCGAGCTTTTCGACTTATACTGTCGATGGAGAAATAGCGACCAATTTGCATCTCTGTCTGCCAAATTCTGGCGTCTGAGATTTTCGTGAAGGAATTTAGCGTTAAAAGGATGGTCAGGCTTGGCTGCAACAGTCAGAAGTGTTTCAAGTATCTGATCATGAGAATATTCCGAATGCATGTCGATGGTATTGATATACTCAAGAGCCGACTTTCCAATGTCCTGAGGCTTTCTCCATCGCAAGCTCTCCAAAAAGGCATCCTGGACAGCCTCGAATGTCTTTATGGTCGGAACGAGTTCTGTTAACTCCTTTTTGGTCCTCTCTGGTACCTGGATGGACAATGCTTCGATGATTCCACGATATTGCCATATTGCAGATTCATCCTTTACGAAATCATGTAGAACTTTGCCTTCCCCAAATGATGCTGATGGGTCGGGAACCTCGAGATACTTATCAAGGAGGTATGAGGCCATCAAATGATCGCCAAAGCGATCAAAAGAGAACCGGATCATTTCGACGTCATCAGTCTGGGAATCATAGTCGAGGCGCGCAATATCTTCTGACAGCAAACCTTCTGAAACCAAGCCGTGAAATAGACTACTTAGGTGTTCAAGACGGGGGAGTACTCCATTTATTAGGTCACTTCCCTCATCTCTGCTGATCCATGCCTGTCGTTTTTCCGCCATCTGTGCGACAAGTTTTGAGACAGCCTTTTGAACATATCTGCCACGTGGATCAAACTTTAGATCCACAGCGAGTTTATCGTTAACCGAATCAACGAAGAAATTAAAGACAGCTGTTATCCCATCCAGGCCGTCAGGAATAGAGACTAATCCTCGATTCGAAAGTCCTTTACAGAGGGTCTTGAGGAATAGTGGATTGCGAAACTCCGGAGTAAGGATAGGAATTGAAGGTCTTTGGATATTGTAATGATCGAAGAATCGTCCGGCAGCATCGTACTCATGGTCTGCAAATCCAGAATGAACTTCCTTTACAAATCGCTTGTCTGCCAGGTCGTGAGGAATGACTAAACGCTCGTACGATGATCGAACGCTCACCGCTATCCCCACATGTGGAAACCGGGACAGAGCGGTAAGAATGCTTCCGAGGTACTTAGGCCAGAGCAGCCTTCCTTCGCCCTCATTGAGTGCGTCAATAAGGATAAGGGCTCGTGAGCCGCAAGCTTGCCCTGCTGCATCCAAAGCTCCCAGGAACTCCTCATCATTACGGCAGGTCAGTCCAAGCTCCTTGATAATCTGGCTCCAGGGTTCGC
The DNA here is from genome assembly GCA_008015595.1 of Nitrosomonas sp. Lineage (GTDB taxonomy): Bacteria > Pseudomonadota > Gammaproteobacteria > Burkholderiales > Nitrosomonadaceae > Nitrosomonas. The sequence goes on from SSFW01000144.1 coordinate 4,950, forward strand.
TATTATTGAAGTGCCCTCCTAGCAGAACGATAGTAGGTTGGCTGAGAAGAATCCGTTGCTTTGCCACGTCGCATAATAGGTGAGTCTTCCCTGTTCCCGCCTCTCCCATCACCAATAGACATGGTTTATTTGCCAGGAGTGCCTCATGAGACTGCGCAAACTCATGGCAGTGATATAAAGCGCTTAACAGCTTTTCTAAATTATTCCGTTGGTAGCTAAGGCGACTCTCTAAGGAGTCAGGGCTCTTCGCATCCGTTTCCTTGATTGTGCTGCGCGATTCGTCGCGGATTCGTCTAAACTCGCTAGTGCAAGAATAAACGAGATTGGTCGCCCTCGTGCACAAATCAGAAATCTTTTCCAGTTCTATAGGCTCGATAGTTGTCTGAGAAAGTTGCATCCTGCTCTTAGTCAGCTGCAACATAATTGGCTCCAGCTCGTCAAAAACAGGCTGCAGCCCTGGTTCCAACCCGCGGCTGGCTGTTTTGTATTTTTTTCAATCATGCCCACTAGCTGAACAAAGTGAAGGAAAAACGAGCGCGTCCTCCCAAGTCCTTGGAAGACCTGGCTTATAGGGAGGTCAATATGAAGTTCCGGGGTATAACGAGGTCCCGCATTCGCCATTACTTTTTCAAGGCTAGTTTTAAACCACTCCGATCCGAGATATTCTTTGTGAAACCAAAAGAAACTTCTCCCTGAGTGTTCATCCTTTGTAAGTCTCTGGAAAATTTCGAACTCGCCCCAATACCGAAATTCAACCGACATGCCCCTGCCATTGGCCCACTCTCTCCATTTTTGGACTCGCTGATCCCACTTGTCTTGAAACCAGGATTCCATCTTTCTGGGGTCAGACCGGTTACATGGCAGGCAGATTGTGTACTGAACCAAAGAAGGATGTTTCTTTAAGGCAGTAGACACAGATTCATCGATTTGCTGCCATTGGCCGCTTGAAGGTGCGGTGGTAAAAAATTTAGCCTGCCATGCTATCTCCTCGCCTGAAGGAAACTTCCAGTAGCATTCAACTCCGGCATCCGGCGCCCCTTTCCTAATAAAGGACGATCCGGGAGGACATTTTTCGCAAGCCGCAAGTTGGCAGCATAATTCTTCGAATGCGTTGTCCTGTGACCCATTCCAGGGTCGGAGGTTGTTCCATTCAAGAGTCATCGATCACACCTGTTGGTCGTAGATGTATGCGTAGGATGGTTCGGCTGATCGTTGTATGCGGACAAGACATCAGAAAATCAAGTACTAAACTAAGTCAGTGAAGGGTTCACCTCACGAACTGTGCTAATTTTGTGATAATCGCCTTGAAGATCTGCACAGCCTCCCGCAAATTCTCCGGCGTGAGGTGCGCATAGCGTTGCGTGATCCACCTCTCACGATGGCCGAACAAGCGTTGCACGGGTAGAGATCAACACCCTTCGCACGGGCGCAGACGAAAACGTATACCTCTGGTCATGAAAGCGAAAAGGGCGTCATTTTCCCCGCCGCGCAGGCTCGTCGAAAGGCCGTCGACTGAGCGTAACTAACTGATAATGCGAATAGAAGTGTCTTGACAAGCTTTTAGTGGCTATCTAATCATTCGGAAAAAATGTATGAGATCTCAGGTTCGATTTTGCAGATGATTTGAGAGTAGATAAGGACTTCAGATTTATTAGGATATGAGTGAGGCTGACAACAAAAGCTCCATAGGTTCTTTTCCTGGCGTCATGTTGCGAACCGATTGGGTTGAAAAAGCGGAGGCTGACATGGAGAGTCTTCGCAAAAGTGCTGAATTTGCAGTGGCCCAACTCAAGTGTGACTTTCCACACTGGCCGCTAAATGATGTGCGGCGATGGGCAGTGATTAGGTTCAAGGAACATTGTTTCGTGTCTGTTGTAGGACTGTGCATAATGCGGGTTCATCTCAGCCGTCTCGATTGGTGGGAAAATTACGCTCCTGGCAGCGGAAAAATAATCATCGAGGGAGGAAGGTCAACGTTCGACAAAATGGTTAAAGGGAAATTTGTCTTAGATATGGTCGGCAATTTGGAGCATAGTATTAAACTGATTTTGCGCGAATTAGACCCTACCTCCAAAGCGCACAAATTCTCCCATCTTTACCGAAGCCTTTTTAGGAACAGTAATCCTTATTTGAATGTGGTTCCGAATGATTGGGAAGCCCCGTTTGAGCTTTTAAGACGCATGCGGAATTCCATTCACACCGCTTGGTTATATGAACCGGAACAGGGCGGCGACTATCACATTACGTATAAGGGGAAGGACATTAGTCTTATCTGCGGAAAACCGATTGAATGTTTTAGCTGGGACTTACTTAATATACTTGGCAACGATCTATTCCGTATCCTAATCACGTTAGTAAGAGACCCCAAAGTCAGTCATTTCTCGGCAATTCCTGATCCAGGTGCCGGACCATCGTTCACATAGTTCCTCCTGCTTTGGACTGTTTCGGGGTTCTAATCATGCAATGCGGCTGAGATGGCGAATAGGCACATTGTGATAGATTTGCGCTAGAAGCTTTCCAAAGAGCCGGAACCGTAATGAGGAAATTGAATTAAATGCGGGAGCATTGGTAAGGATACCGGAACGCCTAGGTCTCCTACTGATGACAGGAGGCATATATTCGCTGTGCTAAATTTGTGCTAAAAAATTTCAAAATCCACCGATACCCCTCGAATCCATCGAATCAATAGAATGCATGCAAGTACCTGTGTTTGCAGTTAAAACGGGGAAACCATTTGATACACCGAGCATTTCAGAAATTGTCCTGGCCTGATTCCTAAACCGCGGGTCGCACGTTCAATTCGTGTCGGGGGCACCAACCTTACCTCTACCGTTCCTTGCGATAATTCTCTTCCATATCCCACGCATCCAGGAGGGGTGAGGCCTCTGCTCAGGGATGTAAGCCATAAAACGACTCCTCATTCAACTCTACGAGGCCGAAGAGCATTCCTGCTAAGAATTCTCGCGTAGATTGCCGTCCCTTTCGCACGACTACCCTTAGGCCTTCAGGCTCAGCGTAAAATGTTCTCATTGCACAGTTCTCTCCCTCCACTTTCGACTCCAGAACGGATACTTGTGGAACAATCGGGATAGAAGGACTGCAAAATCAACAGTTTACTAAAACACCCGAGAACGGTACTGAGCTTGCAGAAGCGACTCCACATAACAAAAGGAGTCCCCATCATGATTGAGTTCCCGTTGATCCTCATAGGTTATGCACTGCTACCGATCATTGCCTTCCAGCTGATGATCATGGCCGACCGACCTCAAAAGAACGGCGAGCAAAACGCCTTTCCGCAGGTCGAGATCCTGTGAGCCTGCGGCGGCTCTGCCGGCCATGAGCAGAGCCGCCGCCTTGCCAGGCAGCGACGGGCCTCCGCCGAAAAGGCTTCTGATCAACGCTCACGAATAACGATCCCTCTCCACCCTCCGCAATCAGACATCCCTACACCACCGTTCACATATACGTACATGAGGGTATGGCCACGCTCCCGGAAGCAGCCCATTGTCCCTCGACGAATCAGGCAGACGTAGGTAGAATTGTTCATGTATAATGCGCGCAGACAATGATCGCGGGATCCTCCACACCGCACAAACGGTTCTTCATGAATACTCCTGTCACCGGAACGACTTCCAGCACATCCACCGCACAGAAATCCATGAACCCGATGAACCTGCTCGGTTGCCTGGTCATGCTCCTTCTCCTCACGGCCGGGTGCCACGGATATTCTCGCCTGGAGATCCCGACGACGGATGGATTCCATTCAAAACTGCCTGCTCCATACACCCGAGCAGTAGTCTGGGGCGGACGACCCGAAACCGTACAGAGCGCTAGCACCTGGCTCCTGAAAAGGGGCCTCCTGGTTGTGGATCAGACGAAGG
>SSFW01000039.1 GCA_008015595.1 Nitrosomonas sp.
ACGTGGCCGAAGGCGAGAGAAGCGTCGGAGAGGGTCAGGAAAGGCATGTCGGTCGCCGGGGGGCGATTGCTGAAACGAGGGCGCAATTCTACCCCGATCCGCCCATCCACTGGCCGCGAAGGCTGGCAGCCGCTACAATGCGCGCCTGGTCTCTCCTCGTAGTTCAATGGATAGAACGGGCGCCTCCTAAGCGCCAGATACAGGTTCGATTCCTGTCGAGGGGACCACTTCTAGATATCAAATAGCATCGCAGAGAATCAAAAGCTCAATGAAAACCGTTGTAAACAGGGCGTCTGCGAGAGCGTCATATATCAACCTGCATCAGGCTGTCTCTTGTAATTCCACAAATTAATCGATAGATTTCTGTATAACCATCCACAAAAAACGGGGGTTATACATGGCACGCACAAAATCAATCGAAGCTCATATTCGCGATCTTGAACCCGCAGAACGACCATACAGCAAGGGTTTCGGGCGAGGTTTATCCCTGCTTGTACAGCCCAACGGAAGCAAGTGGTGGCGTTTTCGGTATCAACACAACGGCAAGCCGAAAATGCTGTCGCTCGGCGTCTGGCCGGACGTACCTCACGAGCTAGCGGAACAACGGCGAGACGCCCATAGAAAGCAGGTTGCGACTGACTTTGACCCAGCGCTGGAACGCCAGCGCGTACGCAACCAGAAGAAGACCAAGGGCGAAAACACTTTCGCCGCCATCGCTGAAGCATGGCACAACGAGCCAGATCGTCGCGAACTGAAGGCACATACGCGCTTCAATATCGAGCGCAGGCTGAAGATCGACATAAACCCGTTGATTGGAAGTATCCCTGTACAGGATTTGACGCCGGACGATATCCGCAACGTGATCCGCACAGCGAAGGCGCGAGGGGTGCTGGATACAGCCACCCGCATCGGAAAGATCATCACTGCCGTTTGCGAGTACGCCGAGGACCAAGGAATGGCATCCCACAACGTCGCCGCCGGGGTTCGCGTTGCAAAGATCGTGAGAAAGCCCCCGGCCAAACATCAGGCAGCGATCACGGACCCGGAAGAGTTTGGCGAACTAATGCAGGCTATTTGCGGATACACAGGAAGGAGCAGCACGACGGCATGCCTCACGCTGCTGGCACATTGCTTCTGCCGCCCAGAAAACGCTCGCGAGGCACGATGGAAAGATATCAACCTGCGGACCCGCCAATGGATCATTCCCGCCGCCGACATGAAAAAGACTCTGGAGAAGCCGAGGGACTTGATCGTCAGCCTGAGCGACCAGATGGTCGAACTTCTGCGGGACATGAAAAAACAAACCGGCCACGGCGAATATGTCTTCCCTTGCCAGTCCAGAGGCGACCGTCCTGTCAGCGAAAACACGTTAAACAAAGCGCTGCACACGCTGGGATTCAAGGACCGCCATGTCTCGCATGGTTTTCGGGCTAGCGCCAGAACGATGCTTGATGAGCGACTGAGGTTTAGGCCAGACATTATCGAAATTCAGCTAGGCCACATAACCCGCGACGCGAACGGGGCTGCCTACAACCGCACCGCCTTCCTGGATGACAGGAAAGCCATGATGCAGGCGTGGAGCGATTACATCGACCAGTTAGTCGCCGGAAACAAGAAAGTGGCTGCCATCGGGCAAGCCGCTTAGCCCCCCTGCCCCCCGACAACCGGCCATGAGCCGGTTTTTTTTCGCCCTAAGCGCAGACTCAGCCGCCTGCCTGTGGATAACTTGCGCCTTCTCTAAGCGCTTTGTAACGCACTGTTTTATATGATGTTGTTAATTGGATCGTTCCGTAAAATAAAAAATCAACACGTATTGCATAAGTTAATTTTATTGAGTATAAAGACTTATCCACAGCGCCCCTGTGGATAACTTATGGGAGGATTTTTATGCAAAAAGAATGTTCTGCCCTGCAGACTTCGAACGAACAAAAGTGCCGTCCTCAGCCGGACTCAACCCGCGCCACTATCGCCATATGGGATGACTTGCCGAACGACGCACAGGTCGACGTCAGGGTTGTTGCCGTCATGACGGGAACGTCTGTTCCGACAGTCTGGCGGCACGCTCGCATTGGGTTGTTGCCAGCCCCTCGGCACTTCGGCGGCTCTACCCGGTGGAACGTGGGTGAGCTTCGCGAAATGCTGCGGGGAAAGTCCGCATGATGACCACAGACTGCAAATTCTGGCCGCGGTGCTCAGCGCCGATCTGTCCTCTCGATCCCCAGGTTAATGAGCGGCAGCACCTGCCGGGTGAGCCGATCTGCCGGCTGCTTTGTGAGGTAGTGAAGCCTGACTCACTCAGCGCGTTTGTTGCTGCAGGGATAGGTGAGGATGTCCACGCCAAGGTTTCTGCCGCTGTGCTGCCCCTTTCTGCGCGTTGGGGACGCATTCGGCAGGGACTTGATCGTGCCGCCAAGACCGGGAGCGTGCTCAATCCTTCATTTGGGAAGACCAGCGATGCCTGAGAAAAGAAAAAGCGCCATCGGGTGCGAACCGATGACGCCTAGCACTGCTACTTCCAAAGCAAATTCTCCCGCATCCGTGCTGTCGCTGCAAGAAGTGAGGGCAGCGCATCGCCGCATCCGGAAGTTGTTGCGGAGGCCGCGCCATGCACGCCGAGCTTAGCCATGAGAGCAGGGTTCTTTGCCCTCGATGTGGCGGTGGTCGAGTTTATGGCTGAGTATGGATTCGGTGGCGACGCCATCGCCGCTTTCATGGTCATCAGTCGCGGGGTGAATTCTCGCTTCGGATGGTATTCAAGTCATGGCGCACGTTCCGTATCGCAACGCCTTGGCCTGACCTATCGTGCCGCCGAGAAAGCGCTGGGAGTGCTGGAGGAAGCGGGACTCATCACCGACGAATCCGATTCGCCACAGAAGCCACGCTGGTGTATTAGCCAACCGGAGCAGCCTGTCTATATGCCCAACACCTTGCTCGATGGTGTCGGACATGGAGAGCCGCCGATAGCACGGATCATCAACAGGATGCCGGCGCCGATATTGGGCAGTCGCAGCGCTGCAAAGGCTGACGCACTCCTGCTGCTAGCGCGTTTGTATCAGGCAGACGACATGGCCGAGTGTGGAGGCATCGACCCGCGAGTCGCGACGAGCACGATCTGGAAGCCGACCGAAAACGCCATTGGCGAACAGGTCATGCAACTGGAAGGTACCAACGGCTGGGTTGTTGAGATCGCCCCCGAAGGTGACGTAACGAAACGCCGATTCCTCGATCAAGCATTTCCCAATGCTGAAACCGATGATGAGCGTAAGCAGCGATTCGCGACGGCAATAGCCCCCCTGGAGCGCGAAGGGCTGATCTACCGGACCATTCAAGTCTGGAACAGCGACCCCGTGCGATACGGAGACGCTGAACTGGACTATTGCCTATGGGTTGCAGATCGGCACGCACGAAAGACGGAGCCGTTTCTGGCGTACGAGATTCATAACGCCATGAACAGGACTCAAACAATCGACGCATACGCCGAATTCGCACGCGACGACTTCGACGATGCCGTTGTCCGGCGAGGAATCGATCAGCATCGGTTTCGGTTTGTCTCTGCCAGACGCGAGGCAGTAGCAGTCGGAACGTGGCGCTTGCGATTCAGAGCAGCCACACGGGATAACGCCATCGGCTGGCAAAAAGAGGTTGAGCGGAACAATCTCTGGAAGGAGGTGTTATCGAACCTCGGCAGGCAATGAGGCACAGGGGTTACAAAACGAATCCATTGCAGCACAAGGGATTGAAAGGAGAAATGAACGATATAGGGTTAAAGGGTTAAAGGAATAAAGAATAGGAAAGACCTCGCTTCGCGAAGCATTAATTTTCATTTTTTGGAGAGTCGTCAGCCAAGCGACCTGACAGTTGGCGCCTTAGAATTCGATAGATTATCTGCTGCCGCGATAACTACGTGCGTATGAGGAGAGCGAGAATGAAAAATAAGCGGGAACGTTGGTCCGCGATGATGGCGAATCCAGATGCAACCATGACAAGCATCTGCGATTGGATCGTGGAGGGAAAAGGCCTGCTTTCATGGGTTCGTCACCACGATCTGACGTATGCGTCTGCCTGGCAATTCATTGCTGGAGACGAGCGGCGTCGAGAAGCATACGAGGAAGCAATGGTTGTTGCTGGTCACGCGCTGTTTGACCAAGCCATTGCCGTTCTTCAAGAGCCGCCGCATCTGACGGACGACGGCAGGATCGACCATGCGTGGGTTGCGCTGCAGAAGGCAAAGTCTGACACGCTGCGGTGGCAAGCCGCTCGGCTAAATTTGAAATATGCCGACAGACAGCAGATCGAACTAAGAGGGCCGGAGATCAGTATCCATAGTGCATTGCGAGAGGCGCGCCAGCGCATCGGGATTACGCTGGAACATGAAGCGGTTCCAATTGAGCATTCCAGATGAACAGCTCACCAAGAGCACCGTGTCGCTTCAATCCTGTCGTCAGGTGAATGTCTACTTGCCACACGGGAATGCGTGTTTTAGTGCGAAAAGAAGCACCATTTCAACTGCTGCATCAGGGCTATCTGTGCGTAAGTTCTTTTTCTCTACCTCATTCTCTAACAGGGAGAGGTAGTCATTCTGATCAAAACCAACGTTATCAGGTGCGCAATAGAGGGGCGGCATCCCTTCATTTCTAAGCATCGCGTTAGCCCACTGAAACCCCCTGCCAACACCAGTGATGTACGTCTTGAAAGTTTCCGTAGCTTTAAACTGGTCGTACTGGGATACAGGAATTTCGGCCATCGCGCTGGCACTCACTGCGACTAGACCAATGAGAGTTACTGTCTGTATTTTCATCACACCCCACTGCGCAAATAATCTATTTGAAACGGCTTCGCGTCATAAACAATTCCACCAGCGGCGGGGCTATCTTGCTGCACGTGCATCAAGGACGATCAAAGTCGCCCTATTTCTCGCTTTAGCGCGAATATTTTCAACAGAAGTTTGTAGTGCAGAAATCGCAGCTGAAACGGCGTTAGGAGACCGGTATTTTGCGCGGATATAGTTGAGCATTTCTGTCTTGTACCATGCGAGACGATCATCACATACAGACACGACTGCATCCGCAACATCGGAGGCACTTGCTTGATAATGAGCCCTATTCTCCGCCTCTCTCACAATACACTCGACGTGCCTATCAATTGCGTGGCTTGCGGATCTCTCATATGTCTCTGCAGAAAATTTCTGGCCAGAATCTTGAGTCGCACAACCCACAGTTGCGAGAAAAAAAATTAGTACCCAGTGATTTTTGATCACTATCCGCCCTTTTTTACCTGCGACGCTTTAAATTGGTGCCGGAGCTAAGAAGGTCCGGCAGCCGTGACGTGCACTTGTCAAGCTAGTGGCAGTGATAAGGGACCGAACCGTTATGACAGCCATTGCGGTCAGTCCCTCCGCTGTGCGACGGAGCACCGTGAGTGCCTTCGGAATCATGGGTGTGGCCCTTGAAAAATTCGACGGGCGCCCTCAGGCCACCGCTGTTTGCATAGACAAACCCAGTCCCAATAGCTGTAGCGACAATCACTCCTGCAAGTATTTTGCGGCTGATTTTCATTGAATGCCCTCCCAAAACTAGACGATGATTACATTGACTTACAAATACCACCAATGAATCGTAGCCGAGGGTTTTCCATTTGTCATCTATGTATCGAGGGGTATTTGGTTCACCCATCCATGAAACGCAAACTGAACGAGGTGGAACTACTGCGTAGCAATGAGCTGTTTGATAAGTTTGAGGAATCCCAGACGATTCCAGCGGAGGCAATCTCCGAACTTCCTTCCCCAAAACCGCTAGGCAACTAGCGTTAAGCAGAATTTCAGCGACAAGGGAACACTCGCTTTAGCCCAAATAGCATAACAACCTCGGCGTAATCCTCGGCTTCATATTTATGAGCTTTTAACTGATCTTCAAATATCGTGATGAAATTTTTTGGATTAAGGGCAAGATCACCTGGCACACAATAATGCGGAGGCTTTCCTTCTTGTTGTAAAAAGGCGTTAGACCATTCGTAACCGGAAGCAACACCAAGCACATAAATTTGCTTCTCTTGAGGAGACATCTTGGTATTCAGATTTTGAAGAGTGACGGAGGCCTCAGTTCCAAGAGAAATAAATAAAAAAAGTACCGCACTAGCGAATCTATTCATACCCATGACGCAGCGCCTCATATTTCACCTCTTACGATCTCAGATTAGTGATTGTACATACTACGCCAACGGGAATTTGATTCCACAGCAGGGAATCAAACGCCACCGCCAAAAGTGTTGCCGTTAGGCCATCTAGGCCTACCCCTGTAGCCGCTTATACAGCTTTCTACACGTTACAGCGTCACCGACCGGCACGAACCAGACCTGACGCTTCCATGC
>SSFW01000071.1 GCA_008015595.1 Nitrosomonas sp.
GATTTTTTTGTTTATGATTGTTTAGGAAATTATCTAATGCCCACACCGTCCAGCTCTAGCCGTGTAAATTCGATCAATAAAACAGGAGATAGCCGCATTGACCCGCTATTGTTTGGGCAGCGTTGGGCAAGTCAGTCGATTTCCTACAGCTTTCCATCACAAAACTCTGCGTGGTCAACTGATTCAGCCTCAGGTTATGGTCCACGCAATGCCGGTGGTGAGCCTTGGCATCCATCTTTTCTGCCATTAAGTGAATTAGATCGATCTTATTTTGAATTGGCGCTGCAGCAATGGGCAAATGTCGCTAATGTTCATTTTAATCTTGTAACTGAATCCAGCGATTCAGTAGGCGATATTCGGATTGCTTACAGTGAAACAGCGGGTATGGCCGATGCTGAGGCATGGTCCTATTTGCCAACAGGGATAGCCGCTTCTGGAGATATTTGGATCAATAGCACCAGTGACAGTGCTAAAGTGGATTGGATACCGGGTGATTATGCTTTTTTGACCGTACTCCATGAAATTGGCCATTCGTTAGGTTTGGAGCATCCTTTTGATGATCCTAGTTTTCCAGCGACGCTAGATAGCATGTCTACGACAATAATGAGTTACTCAGCCTTACCAGGAGATCAAAATTCATTCTTTGATTTCTATCCGACAACCCCGATGCCCCTCGATATCTTAGCCATTCAATATGTCTATGGCGCAAATAATCAATATCATCAGGAAGATACGGTTTACCGCTACGATGATACTAAAACTTACCATGAAACTATTTGGGATAGCGGTGGGAATGACTGGATTACCTATGCAGGTGGTAAAGAAATTGCGATTATCGATCTCCGAGAAGGTGAAGGATCTTATATTGGCAACAGCGTACTAGCATTCGATAGTGCCCAAAATCCTGACTTGGCGATGAATGTTTGGATTGCCTATAACGTAGTGATTGAAAATGCAACTGGTGGTGTCAATGATGATTTGCTGATTGGCAATGATCATGCTAATACGCTAATTGGTGGGGAAGGTGCTGATGATTTCATTGGCCGGAAAGGTAATGATGTGTTACAGGGGGAAGGCGGCATTGATACTGCGGTATACAATGGTCAGCGCACTCAATATGTAGTCAATAAAACACAGGAAGGTTATACTCTCGCTGATTCATCAGGGGGCGATGGGTCAGATACGATGGTGGGAGTTGAACGTCTAGAATTTGGAGATATCGGTTTAGCACTGGATCTTGATGGAAATGCAGGGCTTGTCGCTAAATTATTGGGGGCAGTATTTGGTGCAGATGCCATTGATCAGGCTGATTATGTGTATGCAGGATTGTCTTTACTCGATACCGGGACTACTACCGATGCACTCACCACGTTAGCATTAAATGTTGCAGGTATTCAAAGTAACGATGGGTTGGTGACTTTATTATGGCAGAACCTATTTGGTGGTGTTCCCACACAGAATGAAAAATCACCTTATGTTCAGATGCTTGATCAAGGAGAAATTACACAGGCAGGATTAGCTCAAGCTGCCGCAAATACCTCAATTAACCAAACCAATATTGATTTGGTGGGTTTGACGCAAAAGGGAATTGAGTTTACTTTAGTTGCTTGATGGTCTATTAACAGGCCATAGAACATAATATGTTCGCCCAAAGGGGGCGCTCCAAATAGCATCGATAATCTGCGAATTTAGAAAGCGTGAATGAAAAAACGCTACGTTTTTGGCTCGTTCGATCTGCTTCAAAAAATATTTATAAGTGCGATAAGTACTTAACTTCAGCTATTTCAGTGAAAGTTTAATGACAATAGCACTGTTTACTTCAGGGGTAATTCTTTACATTTTCTTGACAGCTACTGTGTTACTTTCTCGACAGTTACCTTGTTACTGCGTGTTCAGGGCATGTAGCTAATATATTAAGAAAATTCCTATTTACTAAAGGAATAGGGTGTAAATTTTATAAAGGTAAGAGTAACTAACTACAATCAACAAACAATCATTAATTATGTGAGCTTATGCTGTTTAACTTATATAAAGAATATTAGTAAAAATAGCTTCATAAAATCACATTATTTAAGCAAGGAGTTTACATGTTCAAAAAAATAAATAAATATGTTTTACTGACAGTGGCTGGTCTGATTCTGAGTAATCCGGTTGCTGCGGATAGAACCGTAGATGATTTTCAAGTGTGGGGAAACGTTACCGCGCTGGGTAATTTTGGTTTCATCAATCCAGAAAAGCCTGAATTAAAGAAATTCAGATGGTGGATGGAAGGGCAAGGGCGTTTTGGTAATGACGCTACTCAATTTACGCAATCACTGGTTCGTCCCGGGGTTGGTTACGCAGTTACCGATAAAATGGTGGTGTGGGTCGGTTATGCTTGGGCCCCAACGGCTGAACCATTGACATTAGATACAGGGCATCCCTTCAATGAACACCGCATTTGGGAGCAAGTAACTTGGGCTGATAATTTCTGGTTTGGTCGGTTGTCTCTACGCAGCCGTTTTGAGCAACGATTCTTTGATCAAAATGCGCCGCTTCCAGGCCATAATGATGTCGCTCATCGTTTCCGCCAATTGGTTAAACTAGCAGTTCCATTGACCGCAATTAATCCGGATTTAAGCTTTATTGTTCAAAGTGAGTTGTTCATTGCGATGACCACCATTGATAATAATGCTGGCTTTATCTCCCGCGGTTTCGATCAGAACCGGGGGTTTGTCGGATTGGGTTATAAAATCAATCAATATGCCAATGTTGAGTTGGGTTATATGAACCAATTCATCAACAGACCGCATAGCGCACGCCCAGACCAAATGATGCACAACTTAGTAGCAAATCTATTTTTGAATTTCTAAGTTTTTCATACGATACCGGGTCTTGCACATCGTATAACGTTTTAAGTAGCCGATTGATTTTAGCTGGTATGATCAATCGGCTTATTTTTTTGCTGATAGTCAGATTGTCACTGAATAATCGTGTAAATAGCAATAAAGTGGCTCAATATCCCTGTGTAACTTAAGTCTGAAATAGAAACTACAAATGAGATCACGTTTTTTTTACGTGATGGCGATCCATTTCAGCTAATTTCTCGAGTTTTTCAGTAATTTTACTTTCTAGTCCGCGTGTGGTTGGGTAATAAAAAGTAACAGGGGAAAGTGTTTCTGGGAAATAATTCTCACCGGCGGCATAAGCTTCAGGCTCATCGTGTGGATAGCGGTATTTCTTACCATAACCCATTTCTTGCATCAGTTGCGTCGCTGCATTGCGAAGATGAAGTGGGACTTGATGAGAAGTATCAGTTTCTATCGCTGAACGTGCTTTTTTATAAGCCAGGTAAGCAGCATTGCTCTTAGGGGCGCAGGCTAAATAAAGCGTGGCTTGGGCTAATGCAAGTTCACCTTCAGGGCTGCCGAGTCGTTCGTAAGCTTGGCATGCATCGAGTGTCATGGTTAAGGCGCGTGGATCAGCTAGCCCTATATCTTCAACTGCAGCTCGGATTAATCTTCGTGCGATATACATGGGGTCGACCCCACCATCGAGCATGCGACACATCCAGTACAATGCAGCGTCCGGCGAAGAACCGCGAATGGATTTATGGAGTGCGGAAATTTGGTCATAAAATGCTTCTTTACCTTTATCAAAATTACGCTGACTTCGTGTTAACGCTTTGCGTACTTCATTGGTATCAATTGTGTTATAAGCTTCTGCTTCAGCGGCGATACTAAGCTGTTCGAGTAAATTGAGCAATCGTCTGGCGTCGCCGTCCGCAAATTGAATAATCAATTGCTTAGCTTCATGTGAAAAGTTCAGTGTTTTTAATACGGATTGATGCGTACGATCAAAAAGCTGCTGTAGTTCCTCCTGAGATAAAGGAGCTAGTGTATAAACTTGGGCGCGAGATAATAAAGCGCGGTTAACTTCAAAGGATGGATTTTCGGTTGTTGCCCCGATGAAGGTAATTAAACCTTGCTCTATATATGGTAAAAAGGCATCTTGTTGTGCCTTATTAAAGCGATGGACTTCGTCTACAAATAACACAGTATGACGTTGTGACTGCTGGTAAATACTTTTCGCACGATCAATTGCTTCACGAATATCTTTGACGCCGGATAAAACGGCAGATATCGCGATAAATTCGGCATCAAACGCATGGGACATCAGGCGGGCTAGCGTCGTTTTTCCGCTACCAGGAGGTCCCCATAAAATCATCGAATGGGGCTTTCCCGTTTCAAAGGCATTACGTAAAGGTCTACCTACATCTAGGAGATGAGTTTGGCCGATTACTTCTTCGAGTGATTGAGGCCGTAAGCGTTCTGCTAACGGTGGGGATAAGGGTGGTCGAGAAGAAAAATCAAGCTCAGTCACTGATTACATCAGCTCCACTGGGTGGATCAAACTGAAACAGCTCGCTAGCAAGATTAGGGTTGAAATTTATCTCACTAAAAACCAGTAGGGTAAATTGACCAAAATTATCGCGAAGAATCATTTCGCGCAGCTCACCTGTTTTTGCAAACCCCATCCGAATCAATTCAAAGTTGGTTTCCTTATGCTTCGGTGTTGCTTCCAACCAATCAATTTCATCTTCAATTTCGATTTCTGCAAGATTAAAATCGTTTTCAATTGCGCTGCTACCCGCAAGTAGCGCAGCAGGACTATTCCCAATCGCGAGATCAAGCTGGCGTACCGTTACTTGGTTGAGATCCTGGTCATAAAACCATACTCGCTTACCATCACCGACGATTAATTGTTGATAGGGTTTCTCATAAATCCAGCGAAATTTACCTGGACGTTGAAACATCATTGAGCCACTTGCTTCTTGAACGACTTGAAAATTTTGATCGAGTAATTTCTGATGAAAGGCTGCTTTAAAAGTTTGTGTTTTCTGCACAAATTCTCTTAGATGTTCTACAGCAGAAGCTTGTGCCGCTAAAGAAAGAAACAATAAGACGACTACGATTACAAACCGAATGATAACCCCCCTACAAAATAGCGATGACGAGTTTAATAATATTATCCATAACGGGCATTGCTTAATCACCGCGGTCGGGCACGAGTACTTCACGATTTCCATTACTTTGCATAGCAGAGACGAGACCAGCGCGTTCCATATCTTCAACTAAGCGTGCTGCTCGATTGTAACCGATACGAAGTTGTCGCTGAATCATTGAGATCGATGCGCGTCGTGATTTCAAAACGATTGCCACTGCTTCATCATACAGCAAATCAGTTTCTCCCGAAGGTCGATTATTCTCACTGGATTCCCCATTGAAATCGCCTTCTTCATCACCCGCTTTGAGAACAGCCTCAATATAGCGTGGTTCACCTTGCTGCTTGAGATATTCCACTACTTTGTGGACTTCGTGGTCTGCTACAAATGCACCATGAATACGCTGTGGGTAACCGCTTCCAGGTGGGAGATAAAGCATATCACCCTGACCGAGCAAAGCTTCCGCGCCCATTTGGTCCAGAATGGTACGTGAATCAATTTTACTCGAAACTTGGAATGCAATTCGGGTTGGGATATTTGCTTTGATCAAACCAGTAATGACGTCAACGGAAGGTCGCTGCGTAGCAAGTAATAAATGGATACCCGCTGCACGGGCTTTTTGGGCCAGCCGCGCGATAAGTTTCTCAACTTTTTTACCCATGACCATCATCAAATCAGCCAATTCATCGATCACGACCACGATCATGGGCATTTCTTCGAGTGGTGTCGCATCATCGGATACGATATGGGTCGGTGTTACCAGCGACTGACCGGCTTTTTTAGCCTCTTGAATTTTCTGATTGTAGCCGGCGAGGTTACGTACACCTAACGCAGACATCAGCTTGTAGCGCCGTTCCATTTCTGCTACAGACCAATTCAATGCACTCGCCGCATCGCGCATATCAGTTACCACAGGGGTGAGCAGATGTGGAATGCCCTCATATACGGAAAGCTCAAGCATTTTAGGATCGACCAGAATCAATCTTACTTGTTCTGGTGATGCTTTATAGAGCAAACTTAAAATAATCGCATTGATCGCAACGGATTTACCTGAACCGGTTGTTCCAGCCACTAATGCGTGCGGCATCTTACCTAAATCGGAGACGATAGGCCGACCGCTGATATCCTTACCGAGTGCAATAGTCAAAGGTGATTCCGTATCAGCATAAGCTTGTGAACCGAGAATTTCATGTAAACGCACGATTTGTCGTTTAGGGTTGGGGATTTCTAATCCCATGGTTGTTTTGCCTGGAATAGTTTCTACAACACGAATACTGGCGACTGAAAGTGCGCGTGCTAAATCTTTAACGAGGTTAATAATTTGATTGCCTTTTACGCCAGTCGCTGGTTCGATCTCGTAACGCGTAATGACAGGGCCCGGATGGGCCGATACGACTTTTACCTCTACCCCAAATTCTTGTAACCTTCGCTCAATCAAACGGGAAGTGAATTCCAAAGTCTCGTTCGACAACAGTTCTACATCAACTTTCGGTTCATCCAATAAATATAGGGGGGGAAGAATTGAGTCTGGGAGCTCTGAAAATAATGGCGTCTGCTTTTCTTTAAGGATACGAGACGATTTGGGAATCGATGTATCCGGGATTTCTATTTTGAGGGGAGGATGGGTTGATAAATCTTTTTTCAAATCATCAACGTGCTCACTTCGTTCCAAAGAGGATAATTTCCCTGCCCGCCGATCTAGCCATGTCAACCACGATTGCCATAAAGTAACGCAGGATAACTCAATGGTTTCACCTATTTTCTCAGCGATTCGCACCCAGGAAATTCCTGAGAAAAGGCTAAATCCAATTGCAAATAAAATGAAAAAACTTAATGAAGCGCCGGTTACTCCAAGTAATCGTGAGAAACCTTGGCTAATCGTTTCACCTAATATTCCACCTGGTGCTAGCGGTAATGCAATATTCAAGGTATTAAATCGTAGTGCCTCAATGCCACTACTTGCCATCAACAAAGCCACAAAACCGATCAACGATATGATTAAAGAGCGTGGATCGAATAAGCTGACGATGTCTATTCGTCGGTAACTCCAGATAATCGCTGCGATAAATAAAGCGACTAACCACCAAGCTGAGGCGCCAAATAAATATAGCAATAAATCGGATAACCATGCACCTGCTTTACCGCCTGTGTTGGTTATTTGATTAAGATTTTCGCTGTGAGACCAACCCGGATCAGCTCGATTAAAGCTTAACAATATCAGTACAAGATATAGCGCTATCGCGCCTAGAACCAGACAACCCGACTCACGTAATAATTTAGCTAACTTTGGGGGCAGAGGATTATCGCTCGATTTCCTCGCCATTGATTTATTGGCAACGCCCATGTGAATTCCTGGGAAAGGTAAGCAGTGACCTGCAGATTATATCACTGCTACTTTATTATCATCACATTCACAGTCGCTCAAATGTGATAGCAGGGCACTCCTTGATTAATCTTACTGCGATGATTTTTCCTTGCGGGCTTTCTCAATTAACGCATCGAGAACAAGAATGGTATCACGTGGTAACCCAGTCATTTTACCGCTTGTTAGATATTTCCCTTCGACCACCAGTGCAGGTACACCCGTTAATTTATATTGTTTGGTCATTTGAGATGCACGGTTGACCATATTTTGCACAGAGAAAGAGTTATAGGCATTAACAAATTCCTTCCGATCAACGCCTTGTTTTTCTACCCATTCAAACAAAGTCGATTCTTTAGCGAGATCGATTTTTTTGGCATGAATCGCATCATAAACTTTATCATGCAAATCTTTCAAAATACCGAGTGCTTCCATGGCATAGAATGTCTTAGCAGCAACGGTCCAATTTGCACGGAAAATTGCCGGAACATAGCGGAATTTTACGTCTTTAGGCGCATTTTTACGCCACTGATCGATATGAGGATGCAAATCATAGCAATGTGGGCAGCCGTACCAGAAAAATTCAATGACTTCGATACTGCGGGCATCATCGGTAGCTTGTGGTGTTGAAAGAACGGTATAGTCTTTGCCTTCAACAATTTCAGTAGAAGCTACTGATACGCCTACACTGCTTACACAGCCAATCAAAAGCAAGATAAAAAGCTTGGTTAGTTTTTTCATATCATCGCAAATGGTAAAAGGAATGTTAGAAATCATTTTAGGATAACATATCCATTAAGGCATATTACTCGTTGGTAATCGAATTATATTTGATTCAATTTGATTTTCCTGTAAGGAAGCCCGAATCTGATCAATTTCATGGATATCCGAGAATGGTCCCACACGAACGCGATACCAAGTACCTTTATCTGATGATTCAGTCGGTTGAATGGCAGCCATCATACCTAAAAATGCAAGTTCGGCTTTCACTTTCTCAGCTTCATGTGCACTCTTGAAAGAACCGATCTGTAAGAAATAGCTATTTGTCGCTCGCTGAACGCTCTCGGCTTGGGGAGAAGCTTTTGCTATTTCTTTAGCATTTGGCACATTTCCTGAATCGGGTTCATCGATTCCAGGAAGTATCTTATAAAAATCAAAGCGTGACTTACTTTCTTCTGTCGAGTTATTGTTATTGGTGTTGCTAACGACACTCTTTTCTGTCTGGGTTGGTTTGGATAAAAGTTCTTCTTTCGGTCGGTTTGCTGTTTTATCTTCCGTTAAAAAAGGACTAGGCGCTTGATTGATATAGAGCCATACACCAATTGCGCTGACTAAACCCAGTGCATAGCCAATGAAAATACCAAGAATAAGCGAACCACCACCTTTTGATGATGCTCCTCCCCTTGATTTATAATCTCTACTCATAATGTTCTATAAAACTGCAGTTACATTTCGTTGGGAGCTGTTACACCTAATAAGTTTAACCCATTAGCAATAACTTGTTGGATTGCTGCAATTAATGCCAGCCTTGCTAACTTAAGTTCCTGTTCCGGTACAAGAAAGCGCGTTGAATTATAATAACTATGAAACGCACTCGCTAGATCTTTAAGATAGAAAGCAAGGAAGTGAGGGGCTCGTTCTTTTGCAGCAGCTTCAAGTGTATCAGGATAATCAATTAATTTCTGTATCAAAGTAAGTTCCGCTTCATTGCTTAACGAATCAGTTGGCGCATTGGAAAGTATCGAAACTGCTTCACCCCATTGCGTAATAACGCTATTTATCCGAGCATGAGCATATTGTACATAGTAAACCGGATTATCATTCGATTGTGATTTTGCGAGGTCCAAATCAAAATCTAAATGCTGATCGCTTTTTCGTAATACGTAAAAGAATCGTGCTGCATCATTACCGACCTCCTTGCGTAATTCTCTTAGGGTGACAAATTCACCGGAGCGGGTAGACATAGAGGCTTTTTTGCCATCCCGATAAAGCACGGCAAATTGTACTAATGCAATTTCCAACTTCTTGGGATCGAGGGATAGTGCCTGCATTGCGCCTTTGACTCGTGGGATATAACCATGGTGATCAGCTCCCCATACATTGATGATATGAGAAAACCCACGCTCGAATTTATTGAGATGATAAGCGATATCCGAAGCAAAATAGGTATATTGCCCATTTTCACGCTGGACGACACGATCTTTTTCATCACCAAATCGAGTTGAACGAAACCAAAGTGCGCCATCTTGTTGATAGAGCATATTATTTTTCTCGAGCATGGCGATTACTTTGGCGATCGATCCATTATCAAAAAGTGATTGCTCAGAAAACCAAGTATCAAATTCAACACCAAATTCCATTAAATCATTCCGGCAGTCCCCTAACTGTTCAGTCAAAACAAACTGATGTATATAGGCATAATCTTCGCTAAGAGTTTTTTTTGCTACCTGAATCAATTCATCGAGTTGTTCATCTTCGTTCGAGATTGATGATTCACTCGCCGGGGGGACCCGTGCTATTAATTCATGCGGTTCATGTACATATCGATCGCCATGCGCTTTTTTTATCATCTTGGCCATATCGATAACATATTCTCCCTGGTAAGCATTTCCAGGAAATGGGATGGATACACCACAAAGCTCGAGATAGCGTAACCAGGTTGATAATGTAAGAATATCCATCTGCCTTCCTGCATCATTCACATAATACTCACGGGTTACCGAATAGCCATTTGCACGTAAGATATTGGCAAGGCTTGCACCATATGCAGCACCTCTTCCATGACCA
This sequence comes from Nitrosomonas sp., assembly GCA_008015595.1. GTDB lineage: Bacteria > Pseudomonadota > Gammaproteobacteria > Burkholderiales > Nitrosomonadaceae > Nitrosomonas. The sequence continues at coordinate 10,134 of SSFW01000071.1, forward strand.
ACATGCAAAGGGCCTGTTGGATTTGCTGATACAAACTCGACCTGAATTTGTTTCCCTTTCCCAATATCGGTAGTCCCAAAAAAACTGCCTTGCTGTAATACCTGTAATAAAAATTGCTGCTTTGCAGATTTTTTGAGAAATAAATTGATAAAACCATTTCCCGCAACTTCTGCTTTTTCCAAATAAGGGGAATCTGGAAGTAGTTGAATGAGCGATTGGGCGATTTCTTTAGGATTTTTGTGCAAAAAACGAGCTAATTGCAGCGCAATATTGCTGGAATAGTCACCATGTTCTACTTGTTTAGGACGGGCCAGCTCCAGAAATATTTCACAGTTGGGCGGTAATATTTTCTCAGTTGCTTGATAGAGTAATTCAGTGAAATGAACTTTAAAATTATTTTGTTTGGGGACGGTCATGAGCAAAAGAGATTTAAGTAAAACGTAAATTATATCGAGGATAAGGTGATTTTATGCGAGTGATTTGTTTAAACTAACCTTAATATTCATAACGAGCCATTTTCTTCTGAAGAGAACGTTATTGGTTATTTCGCATCAAGTATCAACCTTCTCATCAGCACTTAACGAGACAGTAATGTGATTTACATCGCTTGCAAGTATATAATAGTGCACATTAAATAATCGGCTAAGAAAAATTAAAGGTTGCAATATGGATAATAATCAAATAAATCAAACAAAAAGCGAGGATGAAACTGATTCCTTAAATAATTGTATCCAATACGCAAGAACGATTCTGAATGAGCAGTTGGCTCGAATCAAACGTAAAAAATATGACTTTGCGCCTGAATTTAAATTCATGACGATCCAGCTTTATCTGGTTGGAGTGATGTGGCAATTTTATGAAAAACAGCAACAGATGGCACCTGAAGTGGCGCGTGAAAAGGCTTTTGAAGCGCTCCATTCGATGATGATCAAAGATGGCGCAAAACCTAAGCGTGCCGAAAAACAAATTACCTTCATCAAAGAGATGGCAAAACTTGAAGATGGCGATGAGGCTTTAGCCATTCATATTGGATACGAGTCTCAACCAGAAGACGAGAGCTTATCCGAAGTCTTTGATCATTATGTTGATGAACCGCGGGTTTCCGGTGCATTATGGCGATCCTATGATCGAGGTAAGAAAATTATTTTATTGGGTGGACTGCTCGTTGGAATGGCAGCGGTATGGTTTGTCACAATTTTCATACCAGAAAGTAGCGAGCTTGCAATTTTGGCAACGGGGTTGGTGGCCGCTTGTTTATTTATCTTGCCTACTTTCTTAATTGGTTTGCTCATCTACCGCAGCAAAATTAAACAAAGTAAACATTCTTAAAGACAATAAGCGGGGGTTGTCTTAAAAAATTATGAGTGCATTAATCATCGATGGTAAAGCCATTGCCAATAAAGTTCGGGATGCACTCAAGCAACGCACCGAGAAACTTGCCCAATTAGGGTTGCAGCCTGGGCTTGCGGTTATCTTAGTTGGAGATAATCCGGCATCCGGTATTTATGTGCGTAATAAAGCGAAAGCTTGTAAAGAAGCAGGGATTCATTCTGAGATTTATCAATTTCCGGGTGATACATCACAAATGACCGTGCTTGAGCATATTCATACCTTAAATCATGATCCCAAGATACATGGTATTTTGATACAACTTCCATTACCCGCTCACTTCGATACGCAAAAAATTATCGAGTCGATTGCGATCGAGAAAGATGTAGATGGATTCCATCCTTGCAATGTAGGCGCATTAGCGACAGGTAATGCGCGGTTCTATCCTTGCACACCCTATGGTGTGATGACCTTATTGAAAGAATTTAATTTAACCATCGAAGGACAGCATGCAGTCGTCGTGGGGAGAAGTAATATCGTTGGCAAACCAATGGCTTACATGCTGCTAGAGAAGGGAGCAACCGTTACAATTTGCACATCTAAAACGCAAAATTTATCCCAATTTACTCAGAGTGCCAATATATTAGTGGTTGCAACGGGAAAACCCCAAATGATTACTGCTGCAATGGTTCGTCCGGGATCGGTTATCATCGATGTAGGAATCAATCGGCTAGGCGATGGTCGTCTTTGTGGTGATGTTGATTTTGCTTCCGTGAAAGAAAAAGTAGGCTATATTACCCCTGTCCCCGGGGGTGTCGGTCCCATGACCATTACCATGTTATTAAGTAATACGATCGAAGCTGCCGAGCGCGTTCAATCTGCTAGCTAAAATCAAGGATATTGCTTATCCTTCAATTGAACATTACAGTTACTCGATATGAACCCACACGATATTGATCCGCAAGAAACGCAAGAGTGGCTTGATGCACTGGAATCGGTGCTTATCAATGAAGGACCGGAACGAGCGCATTATTTATTGGAACGCTTAGTTGAGAAAGCACGACGTTCGGGTGCTTACCTTCCTTACAGCGCCAATACTGCTTACATTAATACGATCCCATCTGGCAAAGAAGAACGCTCATCCGGTGATCACGCAATTGAGCATCGTATTCGCTCATATGTGCGTTGGAATGCGATGGCGATGGTATTGCGCGCAAATCGAGATACCAATGTTGGTGGGCACATCGCAAGTTTCGCTTCGGCAGCTACGCTCTATGATGTGGGCTATAATCATTTTTGGCATGCGCCGAGTAGTGAACATGGGGGTGATTTAATCTATGTCCAGGGTCATTCATCCCCTGGAATTTATGCGTATGCTTTTCTAATGGGGAAGTTATCGACACAGCAGCTCGATAATTTTCGTCAAGAAACCGGAGGAAACGGGCTTCCATCGTATCCTCATCCTTGGTTGATGCCGGATTTTTGGCAATTTCCTACGGTATCAATGGGGCTGGGCCCACTTATGGCTATTTATCAGGCCCGTTTTATGAAATATCTAGGAAGTCGGAATTTAGTTGAGACGACGGGGCGCAAAGTTTGGGCTTTTATGGGTGACGGGGAAATGGATGAGCCAGAGTCGCTCGGCGCTATTACCCTCGCATCGCGTGAAAATCTCGACAATTTGATTTTTGTCATTAATTGTAATCTCCAGCGGCTAGATGGCCCTGTTAGGGGAAATGGAAAAATCATCCAGGAGCTTGAAGCCGCATTTAGGGGCGCTGGCTGGAATGTCATCAAGGTGATTTGGGGTTCCTACTGGGATCCTTTGCTAGCTAAGGATACTAAAGGTTTGCTACAACAACGCATGATGGAATGCGTTGATGGTGAGTATCAAACATTTAAAGCCAGAGATGGTGCTTATGTCAGAAAACATTTTTTTGGAAAATATCCTGAGCTACTGGAAATGGTAGCTAATATGTCTGATGATGATATTTGGCGGCTAAATCGCGGCGGTCATGACCCTCACAAGGTTTATGCTGCTTATGCCGCAGCAGTCAAACATCAAGGTCAGCCGACTGTTATTCTGGCAAAAACCATCAAAGGTTATGGGATGGGTGAGTCAGGTGAAGCGCAAAATATTACACATCAGCAGAAGAAGATGGGTACAACTTCTCTGAGAGCATTTCGTGATCGATTCGGTTTGCCGGTTCCAGATGAAAAAATTGATGAGATTCCGTATCTGCAATTTGATGAAAATTCAGAAGAACTGCGCTACATGAAATCCCACCGCGAAGCATTGGGTGGATTTCCCCATCATCGCCGTCGTAAAGCGCAGCCATTAAATCCTCCTGCATTGACTGCCTTTGAAACAGTATTGAAAGCCAGTGGAGAAGGTCATGAATCTTCGACGACGATGGCCTTTGTGCGTATTCTCAATATTTTGACTAAAGACAAAAATATAGGAAAGCACGTGGTACCGATTGTCGCTGATGAGTCTCGTACCTTTGGTATGGAAGGCATGTTCAGACAATTGGGAATTTGGTCTTCGGTCGGTCAGCTTTATACACCGCAAGATGCAGACCAGCTCATGTATTATAAGGAAGACAAGCATGGGCAAATTTTGCAAGAAGGTATTAACGAGGCAGGTGCATTGTCATCGTGGATTGCTGCGGCAACCGCTTATAGTACCCATGGCGTGCAAATGATTCCTTTCTTTATTTTTTACTCGATGTTTGGTTTTCAACGGGTGGGTGATTTGATTTGGGCTGCCGGTGACTTACGCTGCCGTGGTTTTCTGATTGGCGGTACGGCTGGGCGTACGACACTCAATGGTGAAGGGTTGCAGCATGAAGATGGTCACAGTCACTTGACGGCCTCGACTATCCCTAATTGCATTTCATACGATCCCACCTTTGCTTATGAGCTAGCGGTTATTGTTCAAGATGGATTGCGCCGCATGTACCAGGAGCAAGAAGACATTTTCTACTATATCACGGTCA
>SSFW01000035.1 GCA_008015595.1 Nitrosomonas sp.
GCAGTACTGTATGTCGCATCTTTTCCATGCGCATTCGTCGAGGTAAACATATTAGGTAATTGATTAGCGTGTCCATGCTTATCATCTGCTGACAGCGGCGTTAACACCAGCAAGAATGCAGCCAGTAACATAATTCGTATTGTCGATTCAATACAACGAATACTAAACATTCGATCTCCTTTTGTTATTAGTAATAAAAGCATTATTTAACGCTCCCTCTATGATTAGCTTTTATAAAAAAGCAATGATAATGATAATTATTATCAAAATCTAAATCAAATCTTTGATAACTGCCTGATTAACTTATAGAGCTTCTCTTAGAATTATCCACATACAGCCCTTTCGATCAATGTGACAAACTGCCGCATGCGGCAATTTGTCACATTGATTTCTACCTCAATCTCTTCAATACTATTTTTGAAACCATTCTTGAGTAAACGCCAAGGGTGATTTAACGAAATATCAACTATTAAAAGTAAAAGGAATTCTTTAAATGAATCAAAATTCTCAAGATAGGATATTTACACTCAGCACGATCGGAATTGTTACCGTGCTTTTGTGCACAAGTTTTCAGGTATTTGCAGATGAAAACGAAAATGATGGCAAGCAAAGTGGAAAAGTAGTCTATGCAGATCCCGTCCCCAACACACCTGATCCGTGTGATGGTGGTATTGGTTATCAATGGACAGTCACCATGGAAAACCATAAAGATGAAGTGCAATTTATCGGTCACGTTGGCGCTAAAAGTTGGAATGAACCTCCTCCCCTCTATGAACCGCCTTATAGCGGATGGACACATACCTCCAATTGGGTGGCGCTTGAGCTCAAACAGCGTTCAAAGGTTGAAGTGACCATCGAGCGTCAGGAAGGCGTAGCTTACCGCAATAATGATGGTAGCTTCTCAACTGCACGTAATGCTTTAGTACCGGCCCTTTCTGTCTACAAAGGATGGCAAACTGCTGGCTGTGACGATCATCGCTACAATAATGCCGGTAATATCGACTGGATGACTACGGCTCAATTCATTGGCAATGCCCCTAATACAGCACTTAAATCAGCAGTTAAATACAGGGCTATACTTGAAGCTGGCAAATACTCAATCGCAATTGGGGGCAGCCCTAAAGTATTGGAGGAATACCCAGCCGGTAACTGCGACGCAGCTGATCCAGTTTGTTATGCCTATACCGGACGACAGGGTTATGAGGCAACAATAGCGGCGACACCTTTAGGTAAAAAATAAAATGGGACGCTTAATTCCCCTCTTAGGGTTAGTGGTTGGGGAGTAATTCTAGTTTTATAAAGGTAGTGCACGCTGTAATACATTGCTTTAATTTAACTATCTTCACCGCTCACTCGTGGAGATAGTTAGTTTAACCTGTCAATAATAACAATAAAAAAACCTCAAGATGCTTTTGCCAGTTTCTTATTCAGCAAATATTATCTTTTTTATCTTCCTTATATTATCTACCAATACATTGGTAGCTGAAGATCCACCACGCCCACCTTCGCTCAAAACAATCATAGTTCCAGAGCCTGATAATCTGGCTGAGTTTATCATTGATAGGCGCAAAGCAATTGAACTCGGCAAAGCGTTGTTTTGGGAAATGCGCGTTGGGAGTGATGGCATTACTGCCTGTGGTACTTGCCATTTCAATGCAGGCGCTGATAGTAGATCCAAAAATCAAATAAACCCCGGCTCTAATCAGATAACAATCACTGGATCACCCGATCCCGATCTGATATTTGATTTTCCACCGAATCATCAACTGACGAAAAGCGATTTTCCTTTTCGGAAACTCAGTAATCCACTGGATCGTAATTCATATCCTGATTTTGATTCGAATGATATTGTTTCATCACAGGGTGTCAATGCAGCTCAATTTTTGTATGCCAAGAAAGGAAAAGCACGTGACATCGTATCGCCCAAATTAGATCAAGATGGTTTCCTAATCGATAATGAGAATGTACGTCGCGTAGCATCGCGCCATGCACCCAGCGTTATCAACGCAGTATTCAATTTTCGTAATTTAAATAATGGTAGTGCTCAGAACGAATTCAACGGTATCAATAAATGGGGAGACCGTGACCCCACTGCAAGAGTTTTCAAGGCCAAATTTCCTTTTGGCAAACTTGAGCCGATCAGCATTAGTATTAAATATTCAAGCCTAGCATCTCTGGCCGTAGGACCTCCCGTTAGCGATCGAGAAATGAGCGCGACTGGACGGATTTTTCCCGATATTGGTAGAAAATTATTAAGTATGCGGCCGCTTGAATTACAACGAGTACATCCTCAAGATAGCGTACTCGGTCAATATAGCCGTTGGCCCAAAGCCGGGCTTGATATCAGGTCTTATCAAGCCATGATTAAAGCTGCATTTCATCCTCAATGGTGGAGTTCAAATAAAAAGATTCGCATCTCAGGCAAAGAACCTTTTGTTATTCCAGATGAAAATCAGTCTCACAACGATGATTATGATTTGATGGAATATAATTTTTCTCTGTACTTTGGCTTAGCAATCCAGGCTTATTTAGCAACCCTGGTTGCAGATGATACGCCTTATGATCGATTTATGATGGGAGAAGTCAGTGCCATCAGTGAAGCAGCGATTCGCGGTGTGGATTTATTTCGTAGTCAAACGCGCGGCAGGTGTATTAATTGTCATGAAGGGGCTGAATTAACGGGTGCTTCGATCACGCGAGTAAGCGCAAGCCCGGTTCGGGTTCGAGATGAACAAGCTTTTGATCGAGGTTTTAATAATATTGGTGTGAGACCAACGACTGATGACATCAGCCTTGGTGGGCTAGACCCCTTTGGTAAACCACTCTCTTATACTCGCAAAGATTCTGCGACAATACCAAATTGTACTAATAACCTTCCTTGCCCTGTTGTTGCTGATGGTTTCATCAAAGTACCTGGTTTGAGAAACGTTGAACTTACAGCACCTTATTTCCACAATGGTGGAACATTAACGTTACAAGGCGTTCTCGATTTCTACAGCCGCGGCGGTGATTATCCCAATCTTGAACAGCTCGATGGCTCTACAATCATTCCGCTGAATATCCTCATGAATACGGAAATAGAAAAAGCTGATTTGGAAGCATTTTTACGATCGCTCACCGATGAGCGTGTTCGCTATCGAAAAGCACCTTTCGATCATCCTCAGCTTTTTATTCCTGTTGGTTATAAGCCAGATTCTAATAGCGCAAAGAATATTAAGGAAATTTTTCTAGAAATTGAGGCAGTCGGTCGTGAAGGGGGAAAACCATTAAAACCATTTTTACGCTGAGTTTCATTGTGTGTCATCGATTAACTTTCGTTTCTTGCCTACGCGACAATATGTCACATTGATTTATTACTTTACTCAAGCATATCATAGCGTATGTTTTTCATAGCTTCCCTTATCCTTTCCTCTTAAGTAGAGGTTGATTAAATCAACTGGAAATTATTATTTAGTTCCGGTTGATTTAATCTCTTTTTCTCTTAAGCCTGTCATTAATGATTCCAATGCGTTACTTCGCTAGCGCCGGAAACTTTGCAATGATTTGCTTTAGCTCTTTTCCGCGTTCTATGCTAATCGGTAACCATGTACCTGGTGCCTGACGTTTAACCACGGTAACGATATCATTTGTATCCTTCACTGCGACCCCTGCAATTTCACGGATAATATCCCCTGTCAGCAGCCCTGCCGATTCAGCAATACTCGCTTTTTCAACTTCCATAACACGCGCCCCTCCTTGCTCTACCATCATTTCATAGCGAATACCTAGCCGTTGAAAGGAAGGAGGCACCTCAATATTTTGGGGTGTTAATCCAAACACTGCATCGGCATAACCGTCGGTCAATTGTTTACAGGATTTGTTCGTATCCCAAGGAATCAGAGTGGTTATGCCATTTACTCCAAGATCTTTTAATTGATGAGGCACACCAAAACCATGCAGAATATGCCCTGTTCCCATGATACCCACTACCAGAGAATTTTTGCGTTTCTCAAGTAAATCCAACGCTGCCTTAATTTCTTGGGCCATCGCACGATCCCATAATTGCTGACCGACTACAAATCTTAAAAAGTCGGGGTCATACTTATTAGATTTAGCTTGTTGCTTATGCTTACGATCATGTAACTCATAAATCGGTAAAAGAAAATCAAGATAAGCAGCACTTGGTGGTGCAGGTCTAGTAACTCCTTCGCGCTCATTCTCCGGTACGCTATCAAAACCTTTCTCGGAAACTCGCCTCCTTAGCTCGCTATCAATATTAAGCGCTCGCATAGGTATGCGATTCATACGGGCAAAATGGAACAACGGCAAATAAAGGCTTGCATCCGTTCCCCAGACTGAATTCCAGTTTGTTTTCTGTAAAAAATCTGATTCCGATAATTCACCAGCGATCCATTGATCAAGGGCCTTCTGAGCACTTCGGGGGAACATCTCAAAGCCAATGATCATATCGGGACGTATCGTATGCAAAGCAGCAAGCATCTGTAGCTGCCAACGATGATGTTCACGGTTAACATGAGTTTCACCGAGTAAAATGACAGAATGTTGATTAGCGTGAGAAGCAATCTCAGTAAAAGAAGTCTTTACATTTTTCCCAGGTATCACCCAACTTGCCACAGGAACACATTGTTTAGTGGATGAAGCTGCTCGTGAAGTTTGAATGGGTTTGACGAGTGGGATAATTTCAGCAGATGCGTTTGAAGATAAAATAACAATGAGGGCAAACCATACGCGCATTGATAAGTTAAGTGGTAACTTATGCTTATTTTTATTATTGGTCATCGATTAATTTCTTTGAGGGTTATTGTAAATGAGTTAATAAGGATGACTCACGGAACACGCAATTAGTTCAACGGTTACCCTACCCATTGCCGGGCATTCCTAAACATTCTCATCCAAGGTGAATATGTTGGCCAATCTTCAACATGCCAAGAATGCTGAATTGTACGAAATACCCTTTCTGGGTGTGGCATTAAAATAGTAAATCGACCATCCACTGAGGTTAAGCCAGTTATACCCAAGACCGAACCATTGGGATTAAATGGGTATCGTTCGGTTGGATTACCATAATGATCGATATAGCGCAAAGCAATATAATGAGATGCTGTTGCTAATTGCTGCGAGGTTTGAAACGAAGCAAATCCCTCACCATGCGCGACAGTAATCGGTAATCGACTGCCTTCCATGCCTTTAAACAAAATAGAAGGGCTTTCGGGTATTTCAACTAATATAAAGCGTGCTTCAAACTGTTCAGATTGATTACGCTCAAAACGAGGCCAGTGCGCAGTACCTGGCATGATTTCTTCTAGATTGCTCATCATCTGACAACCGTTGCAAACGCCTAAAGCAAAGGTATCTTGCCGGTTAAAAAAGGTTTGGAATGCATCGCGTGCAACGGGGTTAAATAAAATCGATTTCGCCCAACCTTTCCCTGCGCCTAGAACATCACCATATGAAAAACCACCACAGGCAACTAGGCCTTTATAGTCTGTTAATAAATCACGCCCAGCAAGAATATCGCTCATGTGAACATCAACTGCTGAAAAACCAGCTTGATCAAAAGCAGCAGCCATTTCAACCTGCCCATTGACACCTTGTTCGCGCAAAATAGCGATTTTGGGGCGAGATTGCATTTGAATCGATGGGAATGCAATATCATCGTGCACATTAAAAGTTAGCTTTGAATGCAGCCCTGGATCAGCAGTATCTAAAATACGATCATATTCTTGTTGGGCACACGCTGGATTATCGCGGATACGTTGCATGTGATAACTCGTTTCTGACCATGTGCGGTGCAAATCGACACGTTTCTCACGAATAATGGCAATGTTGTTACGTAAAATTTGAATCTCATCAGATTGATTCAATTTTCCAATTACAAAGCAATGGTTAGCCAACCCAACTTCAGCAAAAGCTTGCAATACGGCTTGATGATGCGCATCCTGAATTTGAATAACCGCGCCTAATTCTTCATTGAATAATGCGCTAAGTAAGCGTTCAAAGAAGCGACCTTGTAGGACTTCTGGCTTTATTTCAGCACCATCAAGATCACTTGCCGATGGATCAAAGCAAAGTTGATCCAAATTAATGGTAACCCCGATATGCCCAGCAAAAACCATTTCACACAATGTTACAAAAAGCCCACCATCGGAACGATCATGATAAGCCACGATCTGATTTAATTCCTTGAGCTGCTGAATCACACCCAAGAATGACTTAAATTTTTCTATTTCAGGGTTAGTTTCTAGATCTGGCGCTTGATCGCCCAATTGATTATAAACTTGGGCTAGTGCAGAACCTCCCATTCGATTTTTTCCAAATCCCAAATCGATTAAAATGAGCGCTGTTTCTCCTAGATCATTGCGCAGCTGCGGTGTTAGTGTTTGACGAACGTCCTTGACCCGTGCAAAAGCAGAAATGATCAATGATAAGGGTGCTATGACTTCTTTCTTCTGATTCCCACCCACATCATTTTCCTGCCACCAAGTCGTTTTCATGGACATAGAATCTTTTCCAACTGGAATACTGATACCCAGTTGAGGACACAATGCTATCGCTGCAGCATGAACTGCATCAAACAACGCAGCATCCTCGTTTGCATGACCGGCAGCAGCCATCCAATTGGCTGACAGTTTAATATAATCCAATCGTTCGATCGAAGCAGCAGCGATATTAGTTAGTGCTTCTCCAATCGCCATTCGAGCCGAAGCGGCTGCATTAATGAGTGCCAGTGGAGTTCGTTCACCGATAGCAAAAGCTTCCCCTAAGTGAGTTTGATACCCCATCGCTGTCACCGCGACATCAGCAACTGGGATTTGCCATGGACCTACCATTTGGTCGCGGGCGGTCATACCCCCAATACTGCGATCACCAATTGTTATCAAGAAGGATTTATCCGCAACGGTCGGTAATCTTAAAATTCGATAAATCGCTTCCTTCAAGTGGATATGAGAAAAATCGATCGGTTTGAGTGGATTACCAACATGCACGGCAGTTCGCTGCATTTTAGGTGGCTTACCTAATAGCACGGAAAGCGGCATATCAATCGGCGGTATTGTTGATCGTGAATCTGTGAGCAATAACTGGTCTGCTTGCTTTGATTCTCCTACCACTGCATAAGGACAGCGTTCCCGTTCACAAATCGCATGAAAAAGGCTCAATGATTCGCGCTTAATCGCGAGCACGTAACGTTCTTGTGCTTCGTTACACCAAATTTGCATCGGTGACATGCTCGACTCTTCTGATGGAATCGCACATAAATCAAACACTCCACCACAACCAGCACCATGAACAAGTTCAGGCAGCGCATTTGAAAGCCCACCTGCTCCCACATCATGAATAGAAAGAATTGGATTGGCCTGACCAGTTTTTTCTAATTGCCAACAACGATCAATGACCTCCTGCGCACGCCGCTGCATTTCTGGATTGCCTCGTTGTACTGAATCAAAATCGAGATCTTCGGCATTGGTGCCTGTATCCATGCTTGAAGCGGCACCGCCGCCCAATCCAATTAGTAAACCTGGCCCACCTAATTGTATGAGCAGTACATCGGATGAGAAGGGTTGTTTCATCGTATGCTTATCAGCAATTTGACCTAATCCACCGGCTAACATAATCGGCTTGTGGTAGCCTCGCATTACACCATTCATTGACAATTCAAAAGTTCGGAAATAGCCTGATAAGTTGGGTCTCCCAAACTCGTTATTAAAAGCTGCGCCTCCTATCGGTCCTCCTAGCATGATGTCCAAAGCAGATGCAATCCGATCAGGCTTGCCGTAACCGGCCTCTCCCCATTCAAGTTCTATTTCCCAAGGTTGAGTAAAATCTGGAATTCGAAGATTTGAAACAGAGAAACCCGTTAGCCCTGCTTTTGGCTTTGCGCCTCTACCAGTAGCCCCTTCATCGCGAATCTCTCCACCAACCCCGGTTGCTGCCCCAGGGAAGGGTGAAATTGCTGTTGGATGATTATGGGTTTCAACTTTCATCAATAAATGAGTCAATTCTTTTTCATAACCATATACATTGGATTTGCCGGGATAGAAGCGATCGATAATATCTCCTTCAATCACTGCGGCATTATCAGAATAAGCAACCAGTGTCCCCTGAGGAGTCTTTTGATGGGTATGACGAATCATCGAGAATAGCGATTGCGTCTGAGGGACACCATCGATTGCCCAATCCGCATTGAAGATTTTATGGCGGCAATGCTCAGAATTTGCTTGCGCAAACATCATGAGCTCCACGTCGGTGGGATTACGCTTGCTTTGCTTTAAGAAATAATCTGCTAAATAATCGATCTCATCGGGTGATAAAGCCAAACCCATTGCTTGGTTAGCGTGCTGCAAAGCGACTGAACCCGCTGTTTGAATATCGATTGTTTGAAGCGGCCCAGGATCGATGTGCCGGAACAATCTTGATGCCTCCTGCAATGAGGAAAAAATAGACTCCGTCATGCGATCATGCAGTAATGCTTCAACTTTTTTTCTAGATTCATCGGTTATGTGCGATTGAAATTCGATATTAAACGCGATGCCACGTTCGATACGCCCAATACTTTGTAATTGACAGTGATGCGCAATATCAGTCGCTTTGGATGACCAAGGTGAAACCGTTCCTAGACGAGGCAATACTAGAAAAAAACCATGCGTAACTTGGGGAAGTGTTTCAATGAGATGGCCATCTAACAACTGCTGCAATCTTATCAACTCGCTTTGAGTTAAATTTTGCTGAATCGAGCAGAAATACCAATATTCCGATTCAACTTTAATAAATTCAGATACGATGGAACGAATCTGATGAGATAATTTTCCTAAACGAAAAGAGGAAAGCGCCTGACGACCACGAAACTGAAGCATTAATATTAAATTATGAGAATGGTTAAACGCGTAATTTTACACGAGAAGCGATTATTGAAATGAATAACCCGACCCCTGTTTTTTCTACCTCACAAATTCGTGAAGTTGAACGTATCACGATCAATCAGCTTAATACACCATCGTTGATGGAACAAGCAGGTCTTGCTGCAGCAACGCTTGCGAAAGAAGCCATGCTAACGAGTACGATGCAACGTGTTTTGATTGTAGCGGGACCGGGAAATAATGGCGGAGATGCATTGGTTGTCGCTCGATACCTCAAGCGTTGGGGGTATGAAGTCACAGTAATCTTTACAGGAAATGAATCTAAACTTTCTGTTGACGCAAAGCAAGCTTTTGAAAAGTGGATTGCGGTTGAAGGTACGATTGTTCAGTGTATTCCAACCAATCAGCAGTGGGATATTATTATCGATGGTCTGTTTGGAATAGGACTGACATCTACGCGACCTTTGTGTGACGATTATCAAGCGTTGATTCATTCCATTAATCAAATGAAGCTGCCTGTTCTTTCTCTCGATGTGCCGAGTGGTCTCGATGCGGATACTGGTAATATCGCAGGTGCCGCAATCAAAGCAATGATAACGGTCACATTCATTGGGTTTAAACCTGGATTACTAACTCATGATGGCTGCAATTATTCTGGGAAAATCGCACTTTGCAATCTCGGCCTTAATCCGACAACCTTAGTAACGCCACATTCATGGCTACTCAATTTTTCGTTTATTGAATCTTGCTTACCAACCCCTAGACTCATTAATAGTCATAAAGGAACTTATGGAAGTGTCGGTGTCATTGGAGGAACTGCAGGAATGGTCGGAGCAGCCATACTCGCTGGTACTGCCGCACTCAAATTAGGAGCTGGACGAGTTTATATTGGCTTGATTGCAAAAGATACTTTAAGCGTCGATGTACAGCAACCTGAATTAATGCTACATCCCATTGATCATTTGTTTGAGTTAAATCATATCAATAGCTTGATTGTTGGACCTGGTTTAGGAACTGAACTAGCAGCTTGTATTTATTTGGAACAAGCACTGCAGCTATCCATTCCAATCATATTGGACGCGGATGCTTTAAATTTAATTGCACGCTACCCTGAACTTCAGGAGCTAATCTGTAGCCGCCAACTCGCCACGATTCTCACGCCTCACGTGGCTGAAGCTGCACGTTTACTCCAAGTCGATACTGCAACTGTTCAAGCGAACCGTATTAACGCAACTGAAAGCTTAGTAAAAAAATTTAACTGTGCTGTTGTATTAAAGGGAGCCGGTAGTATTTGTGGTTTTCCTAATGGGGATATCTATTTTAATACGACAGGAAACCCCGGTTTAAGCAGCGCAGGTACAGGGGATGTCTTGTCCGGCATCATTGCAGCCTTGATTGCCCAAAATTTAAAACCAGAAAATGCATTATTACTTGCAGTTTATTTACATGGTGCAGCAGCCGATGCTCTACTCAAAACACTGCATGGCCCGATCGGCATGACTGCCACTAAAATTATCGACTCAGCACGATACCTTATTAATCAATGGGTATATGGCACTGATGTTTCATCACGATACTTACGACTTTTCCTATAAATTCATTTGATCGATATTACTTTTACCTGCTTAGGTAAGGTCATATAAAACTTAAGCCCTATATTAGCAAACTTAATCTGCTGATATAGGGCTTAATCAATTTTACTAAAGATAATAGAAATTTACTTGTTAGCTTCGACTCTTCCAGCTGATTCGTGCTATTTTATTAATCAACTGCTTCTAGGCTAACTTGGGTTTTACCTTTTTTCCTAAAACCAAGCTCGTTTGCTGCACGACTGGTCACATCAATGATATTGCTATTTTTAGTTGCCATGCGATCATTGATTTTAACGATCACACTGCGGTTATTTTCTAAATTCGTGACTCTAACCTTAGTCCCAAAAGGATATTGTTTGTGCGCAGCAGTTAATTTCTTTTGATCAAAGACTTCACCACTTGCAGTTTTTCTGCCTTGAAATTTATTGCTATAGTGAACAGCAGTCCCTTCTTCAGCAAATACTGTCATGGGAATCAATAGCAAGCTGCAAATGCCAAGACTAATAATTAATTGTGATAGAAAACGTTTATTCATTTTATTATTCC
>SSFW01000138.1 GCA_008015595.1 Nitrosomonas sp.
CGCTTTGGGATGGAACTCAATTATGTTAAAGGCCCCTGGTCGGGCAATTTGACGACAATCTATGTGTTACGCCAGAACAAGCGGGCAGAGCTAGAAACGAGTACCGCCGACTATGTATTGCTCAATCTTGAAGCAAGTTATCGGATTAAGCAGACCAAAGCAGATGGCATTCGGCTTTTTATTCAAGGTAGGAATTTGCTCAATGAAGAAATACGCTACCACACATCTTTTCTGAAAAATTTTGTGCTGCAACCCGGTGTTGCGCTTATTGCGGGTGTAAGAGGGGATTTTTAGAGGAGTAGAGAAACCCGTGCGTTCGATCGATTTGTTAAGCCATGTGGGTACCTTGATGTGCCCTCACGCTTAGCCATTTGCTCCAAAGAAGACTGAGACGCGACAACCGTTGTAGAAATGAAGGCGCATAAGCATATGTACATTTTCGGTTCCCTCCAAGATTTGATATTTGAAAACGTCAGGATTGGCACCGTGGAATTCTTTATCAGCGAATAGTTGATCTGCGGCAGTAACCATATGTTCGCCGAGCTTGTTTCGCTCTTGACCTTTCTCAGGATCAAGTGATGAGAGCAAGAAATCTGGCTGGGTTCGGACGTTGCCAAGCCACTGTGCTTTGAAGTGGTGAAAGTACAACGCACGAGCAATGTGATCCAGCGCAGAATCAAGCCGCGCATCGTCAATTTTAACCGCCACGGTGTGGTGTGCTTGCCCTGTTTCCTTGTCAACGGCAACAACCGGATGGGGGTTCGCCATGATTTTGTTAATCAGGCTTGGGTTACGCTCGATGGAACGCATGGCTTTGGTTAAGAACTGGTTCTTCGCAGTTTCATTGGCAGGTAGGTTGATCACCAACAAATAGAGCAAGTACTCGTCATCTTGCGACTTTGAAGTGTTGTGCTCATCGCAAGCAGGGACAGTGATTAGCTGCTTTCTTAGATCGACACCTTCCGGCAGGTCCTTTTTCTCAGGGAATAGGCACCGAGGGGGTACGTGTTCGACTCCCTCAGCTGGCTTATCGCACATGTAGCAGCTCATGAGAACTTCCAATGGCTAACGTAAAGCTAAGGGATGCGGCTTTCAAGGAAAATTGGCGAAGCCACCGAAGCATAAAAAATAGCAAACCTTCAAAACCTCTACGATAAGGAGCGTCCCGCTTGAACGTAATGTTAGGCATTTAATTTTTACTCTGCCCTCAATTATCCTGACACTGCTCTGCGCCCAAAGAACATAGATTGATTAACAATTCTTCAGCCATAGATCATCACTCCTGTCGAGAAATACTCGGGCTGGTGCCTGCCATCATGCCCAGGTCAGTGTCTATCCAACTGCTCGGCGTGCCGTTGATGTTGACCCCAAGGAAACCGGTGTTGGCCTGGAAGGCAGCAACTCCTTCAATGCGAGGCGCTTCAAAGTCATAGGTGTAGCCAAGGGCATGATGATTGAGTACGTTTGCTGGTGTGCGATCAGGCCATTCCATTAAAGGATCGTTGAGGCCTAAGTTAGCACCACTCGATTCAAACGCTACGCCAGGATGCGCAAGTTGCCATTTCGCCCATAACATATCAATCCAGCAATGATGTAGGTAAAAAACTGGATCACCAGGTGAGGCGAGATCGGCCATGACACCACCTACCCAGTTGTGTGGTCTGTTGTGAATAGGATTTTCCAGCTCAGGCCAGAAAGTGCCGTAAGTACTACGATTTTGATTGGTATCTACCGCTTGCGCTGTTGACAGGAGGCCTGATCCAAGGGCACGTCTAAGCCTCCAAAGCGAATTGAACTGACCCAAGAAGTTATTGTTCCAAAACAACGGATCATTTTGGTTATTGTCGACCGTTGAGTCCCAGTAAGGGATTGTGATATCTGGGTGAAATATTTGCAGTTCTTGCTCAAAGCGGAGGAGCATTTCACGGTGCCACGGCAGGAAGTGCGAACTACGATGTATGCCCATAAAAAAATGTTGGGCGTGCATCTGAGCAAATTCATCAATGATGCCGGTTGATTTTAGATTTAAAAGCGCTTGAAGGAAGCGGTCGCGCTCGACATCCGTGAGGTTGCGGTAGTTTTTGCGAACGCCCATATCAGTTCTCCTCGCCGGCTTTGATTTCGCGCCGGGTATTATCAGCACTGTCACGGTAGTCAATAAACTTTTTCGCGAGGTCTATCAGGTTGTCAGTCCAGTCATAGGCATACTCATACAGAGCGTATGATCCGTCCGGCAATTGACCGTAGCGAATCGGTTTGTCGTCAATAAGCAGTTCGAATTCGGGTTCCTGCGCAACTTCGAAAGTACGTAGTTTGCCGATGTCGCGTGCTCGTAGCTCAATGTGATGCGCTTTATAGTCTTGCTGTTCAGGTTCCATATGGACGCTCCTAGTGGTTAATAATATTTATATTTGTAAATATTTTATTGGCAGCTTTTTTCGGATTCGTGCAGATGCTTTTCAGTATGACCTGGGCGGTGGCCTTTACCGTGCTGAAGTAGCTGGCGCGCACCTATTTTGAATAAGTGTTTGGTTGTACTGAAACACTAATCAATAATATAGTATTTTTTACTGATCAATTTATTCCCCGGCTTCTGTTGGACCGAAAACGGTTTGTTCTTGACGGTGTATGAGTTCGGCTGCTTGCTTAAGTACCGTGCGCGTTTCCAGCTCGGTTGCGGGAGGCAAAAGCGGAAGATTGTTGTAAGGTTGATCCGGACGCCAAACTGTCATGGTTTAATTTCTGCATTTTTGCGACACGTTTTAAGTTTATGTCGTTCATGGCGACAGGTCAATTCAATCTATCGCAAATTTGGCGTGGCTCAGTAAATTTCAGGGTATTGTTAAAAAATTGTAGGGTTCTTGGTCAAAGCAACGAGTACGATATAACCAAATACCATCAAAGCCATGATCCAAGCAGTAATTTTTGTTCTTCGCGTTTTACCAAAACGTAGGGCAACCATACCGAGGAGGATGTAGGTCAATAGTCCCAGAACTTTTGCCGTCAGCCATGAGTTTTCGAGCGGACTTTGCTGGAGAGTAACTGCTAGCATGATGGCGCTTAGCAGCAATACAGTATCGTTAACATGCGGTAAGATTTTGACCCAGCGCTGCTTCAGCATATCCGATGTATTGATCATCCATAGACCACGGAGTAGGAATAGGCAGAAGCTGATCGCTATACTGGTGACATGGATCAGTTTTAACAGGGTATAACTCATCAGAAACCTAGGGGAAACCAGCCATGGCTGCCTGCAACGGCGCCTGCTGTGGTAATTAAGCTAATACTCAGCATGACCCAATGCATGCGGAGAATTAAATTAAATGTTGCTTGCGGTTTTACACGGGCTCGGTTGATAAACCATTTATGAAGTACGAGCGGTTCTAGGATATACAACATGATTGAAAACATTACCCATACAAAAACCATCGCATGCATCCACCAGTATCGAGGTTCAGCAAAACGACTCCAGGCATCTAATAGATAGGTCATATAAAAGCCACTGATGCCAACAAGGAGCGTTGTGAATCGTGCTTGTGTTGCAAAACGGCTTTCAACTTGTTCAAAAAATTCTATTTGCTCGTGTTCGGATTTAAATTGTCGAACAGCAGGCAATAAAACAGTTGTCACCATTGCCACACCGCCGATCCAAAGTACAACGCCAAGCACATGTAAGACTCTCGCTAGCGCAAATTCATCCATAAGCCTTTTGTTCAGCTCAACTGATTAGGTGGGTTATTTAAACTTCTGCGTCAGTAACCCAGTCCAGCGCTTCATCGTAATCTGAAAAAACGGTTACATCAGCATCGATGAAAAGATTGGAAACCCAAGCGCTCCAGGTTTGCCATTGATCATCTGTCACAACAGCAACACGACCGAATTTGCTGCCATGTTCACGCATAAATTTAATTTCTTCCCAAGCGACATCGACAGAATAATCAACCATGTCACGCCAATCGAATAACAAATTAGCACGACCCTCGAAATGGTATTGATGTAAAACTTTGTCTTCAAACTCTTTATAATCTGTGAGCGTAAATTCCCCAATAACAGCCACAACCACAACGTTTTGGGTTTTTTCAATATTGATCATGATTTAAATACTCCCAAGTTCTATTTTTATGAATGGGTACCACGCATCCGTTAATTAGGAATTGCGGATACCCTTGGGCACCACTCGGATGCTTAATATTCCACCTAAAATGATCAGTCCCATTCCTGCCCATGCTGAAATCGGCAGTACTTCCTCCCAAAAATAAACATCCCATAGTCCAGAGAATAATACCGTACTATAGGCGAGTGCACCAATGACCATTGTTTTGCCCATTCGATAAGCGCGCGTCAAAGCCAATTGCGCTAACGTGGCTGTTAGGCCAACCCCAATCAACAACAATAGATTATGGGGGGTGATGGCGCTGAATTGGGTTAGGGTCAACCAGATACCAGTGATGATAGTTGAGATCAAAGTAAAATAAAAAACAACGAGCCAATCGGATTCGCCGAGTTTTCCTAGTTGTTTTACATTGAAATGGGCAATACTGGCCAAAAAACCGGAAATAACGCCTAACAAACCAGCGAATAGTTGATTTTCATTAAGCGTAGGTTGTAATAGTAATAAAACGCCAGTAAAGCCAAGCATTACCGCGCAAGCGAGCGGCCAGTGTAAATGTTCTTTGAGTATAAGGGTCGCTAAGATAATTAAAAATAAGGGCCAGGTATTGTTCAGAGAAACTGCTGTCGCTAAGGGAAGCTGGGTAAGGCAGTAAAAAAAGAGTAGCAATCCGCCTAATCCAAACAATCCACGCCAACAATGAATTTTCCAGTGCACAGTCGTTAATGGCATACGGCAACTGGTCAGAAATAGGAACGTAACGATTAAGCCAAACAGTGAACGGTAAAATACTAATTCAGTGCTGGTAAAATGTGCCGCGCCTAATTTCACAAACAAGCCCATGCAAGCAAACATGAAGCCTGCTACGAGCATCCATAATGAGTGCATGGGAAGTTAATCGCTTACGAAAGGAAAATGATGAAGGAAACTGTAAGTCTTTTAGCGGATAAAGGGACCAATTTCGCGTCGTAGGAACTGATGAAAATGGGCCATGCCTTCTTCCATTGGGATTTGATAAGGGCCAAATTCATTGATTTGTTGCTGATATAGAGCACGTCGTCCCTCAGTCATGCGTCGACAAATTTCACGGTCTTCCAGTGCCGTTTCTCGATAGGCGGCTTGCTCTGCCTCAATAAACTCACTTTCAAATAAAGCGATTTCTTCAGGGTAGTAAAATTCGACAACATTGGTACAGCTCTCAATACCAGTCGGGATAATCGTGCTAACAATCAAAGTATGTGGGTACCACTCCAACATAATATTGGGATAATAAACTAACCAGATTGCGCCATGAGGAGGATGCTGATTATCGTTGTAACGTAACACTTGCTGATGCCACTTCTCATAAACCGGGGAGCCAGCCCGATCGAATCTGGGGTTAGTTCCCACGACTTGTACGCTATACCAATCGTTAAATTCCCAAGTAAGGTTATTGATGTCAACAAAATGGCCTAGACCTGGATGATAGGGCTCGACATGATAGTCCTCCAGGTAAACTTCGATAAACGTTTTCCAGTTGCAGGGGTAATGATCGATTTGTATGTGATTTAACACATGATTGGAGAAATCAAAATCTTTTAGCACGCTCAAATTAGCAAGATCTTGGACCACGTTTCTTGCGCCAGCAAATAACATTCCATTCCAGTGCTGTAAACTGGCTTTACCCAGATCTAAGCAGGGGTTTCGATTAAAAAAAGGAGCACCCATTAACTTTCCATCCATCGCATAGGTCCACCGATGGATTGGGCAAACGATATTTTTGGTATTACCATGGCCTTCAAGCAAAATGGCCTGACGATGGCGGCAAATATTTGAGAGCAACTCAATGCCATGTTCATTACGCACTAATACTTTTGAATTGTTCAGCCATTTCAAGACATAGTAATCACCCAGATTAGGAATCATCAATTCGTGACCAATATAACCGGGACCCTGTTCAAACAATCGTTGTTTTTCAATCTCGTAAATCTGCTGATTGAGATACCAATCGATAGGAAGTGACAGAAATTTTTCGGTTAAATGGGGTAATTCAGCAGGATTCGACATAAACAATCAGTTAATTATCAAATGATGTTATCAACTTTCAAAGTTTGATTGACCAACTAAGTGTATAAGCATTCAAAAAAATCAAAAAAATAAATTACATCTATACTTTTTGCTGGATGTGAATTTATCATTCAGCTAGGTTTTGTTTTGAGGGTTATAATAATCCTAAAGATTAACAAAAAATCTGAGCGCGATATTATCCTATTATTTCATAAGATTACAATTTTAGGTACGCTATACATATCGCATCTATTGATTAACTAAATTGGGAAGAGTCACTTTGATGAAATTGAATCAACAAACAAGAAAAATAGGGTTAATTATATCTGGTCTATGCGTTTTAAGCCTGACTGCTTGTGAGGATAGTAAAGAAGTTGTTGAGGTGAAAACAAAAGTGACCGCAAAGGGGCCTACGACTGGAGTTCTTAGCGATGGATTTGCAATTTCAGGTGTGGCTTATAGTACGGCTTCTGGTTCATCAGGCGTTACCGATGCAAACGGTGTTTTTCACTATCAGCATGGCGATAATGTTCGCTTCAAGCTGGGTGAATTGACCCTCGCGGATATCAAAGGGTCAGCAATCGTAAGCCCGATTGATCTGGCTGCCGGTAATGAAAATAAACTAAGGAACTTGCTGATTTTATTGCAATCACTGGATTCAGATGATGATGTCACCAATGGTATTTCAATTTCATCCAAAGCTGCCAATGCAATCAAATCGTCCATTAATTTGGAATCTGATCCAGCTACCTTTTCTGACAATGCTGCTCTCAAAGCTGCGCGTGAAGCCGCTGAGTTACCAGGGGAAGCTAAATCATTGGAGGAAGCGGGCGAACAATTTCTGGCCCGAGGTATTAATCTGTTAAGCAGTCATATTTGGGTTAAATACGATAACCAAAGCGCAAGCGCCCTTCAAATCGCTGAAGATGGAAGCGGTGAGTACCTACATGGGGAAGCGACTGCAGACGATTCCTGTGATGAGAATCGTGTTTGTGGTGGTGAAACGATTTTTAGAACGGGCGTAGAATCAGGAACGACCAAAGCTGAAGCTTTTGATACACGCGGATTTAAACTGGTGGGAACAACATCAATTGATACCAACCTTAGAGCAGGATTATCACATCCCCGTGCGACTTGGCGAATTAATACCGATGGCGATGAATTGATTATCTCGGATATCGTTGTTGCACAACGCGAAAGACAACAAAGTAGTTTATTTGGTGAATTATTTCATATTGCTAAACCGATTGAACTTAGCGCGGATGATGAGCCGATCGCAACAGAGGTAAAAGAACGCCGTTATTCCAAAATGGATAATACCGCACAGGGCATTGTTGGCGCATGGAGTTTGGATAAAGATACGGTCAAATCAAAATTGTTCTTATTTTTTCCCAATAATCGATTTATGCTGATCGACCCGACAGGACAGACGGTTCAATCAGAACCGCTCGCGTGTGGTAAACCGGGTATTGAATTTGCTGCGTATAGTTATGATGGCGCGAGTAAGGCATTAAAAATTACAAGTTTTATTTTTGATACCAACGCTTGTGCCGGCTTATCAGAAAGTGCTGATAAATTGGTTACTTTTGATATCAGCTCAGATGGGAATACGGCTACTTTGACAAAGCAGGGTCAAGCAGCGGTGAAATTGTCTCGTGTATCGAATTAATGTTGTGAGCATTTAATTCTCGATCTTAGTGATTTATTAGAAGGCAAGAGTAAATCTCTTGCCTTTTTGTTTTCTAAAACTGATCTTGTAGTGATGTGATTGAGTAACGATAAGTGACGATTGTTCGAGTTGCACTCAATGTCCCGATTGATAGTTTGTTCGATTATCGGTTACCCGATGCTTCGCCACAGGACATCGGCCGACTGGTTCGCGTTCCATTTGGAAAGCGACGTATGGTGGGGGTCATTGTGGATTGCGTTCATGATACCCAAGTCAAGCCTCAACAATTAAAAGCAGTTGATGAGGTAATCAGAACGATTCCACCTTTACCACCCATACTGCTTAAACTATTTACCTTCTGCAATCACTATTACCACCACCCGATTGGAATGATCATCATGGGGTGTTTGCCTGCAAAGCTAGCAGGTGTGAAATCGATAAGTAAAATCAATACTGAGCAAGCATTTTTTATGCTCACCGAGGCAGGCCGATTGGTATCGATCAATACACTGCCGGTACGTGATAAAGCGCAGCGTAGTCTACTTACGCAGCTGCAAACAGTAGGCACACTGACAAGCAAGCAAGCTAAAGCCATTTCAAGGCGTGCACCGCAGCTAATAGCGCTGTTCTTGACACGTGCGTGGATTGAGGAACGACACTCTGTGACCCCGTCGATTCAGCCTAAGCGAGTATCGATGCCGACACTCAATGCTGAGCAAGCAGATGCAGTCAAATCCATTGTGGCAGCGCTTCATCAATTTAAAACTTGGTTATTGCATGGAATTACCGGCAGTGGTAAAACCGAAGTCTATCTGCAGGTGATTGCCGCTGTCTTACAACAAGATCGCCAAGTATTAATCTTAGTACCTGAAATCAATCTAACCCCTCAGCTTGAAAAAGGGTTTCGAGATCGCTTTCCTGCTTTATCGGTGATTTGTCTGCACAGTAAACTGAATACCACCGAGCGCACTCAAAACTGGCTGCTAGCTCAAGCCGGTACGGCTAACATCGTTCTTGGCACACGGCTTTCGATATTTACGCCATTACCGAAACTAGGCCTGATCATTGTCGATGAAGAGCATGACCCATCCTATAAACAGCAAGATGGTTTTCGCTATTCAGCGCGTGATGTGGCGATTTTTCGTGCCAAACAGACGGGTGTTCCGATTGTTCTAGGTTCAGCTACACCTTCCCTGGAAAGCTATCATAATGCCTTAACAGAGCGGTACGCATTATTATCGTTACGAACGCGGGCCATCAAGAATGCAGCATTACCCGTAATTCAACTGATTGACACGCGTAACAAATTGCTTCAAGAAGGCTTGTCCGAACCATTGTTGAACGCGCTTGAGCAAAATCTGGCGCAAAACAAGCAAAGTATGGTGTTCATTAATCGACGGGGTTATGCGCCCATTCTCCTGTGTAAATCCTGCGCTTGGATGGCAACTTGTTCCCGTTGTTCGAGTCGGTTGGTGTTTCATCTTCAGAAACAATTGCTATGCTGTCATTACTGTGGTCATCAACAACCATCTCCTAGAGCCTGCCCGCACTGCGGTGATCCCGACCTGTTGCCATTCGGCCATGGAACCCAGCGTATTGAAGCGGCTTTAACCAAGTATTTTTCAACGGCTAGAGTTGTTCGTGTCGATCGAGATAATGTCCAGCGTAAGGATGCCTGGGCGCATATCCGCCAAGCAATCCATGAAAAGCAAGTAGATATATTGATTGGAACGCAATTACTCGCTAAAGGTCATGATTTTCCTGAATTGTCGCTGGTTTGCATCTTAAACACCGATGCTTCACTGTATAGCACTGATTTCCGAGCTGAAGAGCGTTTATTTTCTCAGTTGATGCAAGTTGCTGGACGCGCAGGCCGTGCCAATACAGCCGGTGCAGTTCTCATACAAACCGACCTACCTGATCATCCAATCTACTCAGCACTAATCAAACATGATTATGATCGTTATGCAAAGAATTTACTCAAAGAAAGGCAAACTATCGATTTTCCACCTTATGCTTATCAGGCGCTATTGAACACCGAGGCGCCCAAACTAGATAGCGCGCTAAATTTTTTAAAGAATGCTTTGACTATCGCACCTTTAGCGCAATCTATGCAAATTTATGATCCCGTTCCAGCGCAGATGCCTAGACTCAAAGGCTATGAACGGGCACACGTTTTAATCCAATCACATTCGCGAAAAAAGCTTCAGAATTTTTTGGCTAACTGGTATACCGAGCTGTCGAAAATAAAAAAAACAAGGGTGCGGTGGACTATCGATGTCGATCCCCTTGAATTTTAAGACGTTTCGTTTGCTCTTTGTAAGACTGACGTATTCTGGAGTAGATTAAACGAATTAAATAGAAGAATCATTGCTGGTATTTGATGAAGCATCTATAATTCCAAGACTTCATGTAGTAAGGCTGTTGTAGCTCAGTTGGTAGAGCAACTGATTCGTAATCAGTAGGTCGGAGGTTCGACTC
>SSFW01000041.1 GCA_008015595.1 Nitrosomonas sp.
AACTAATGCTAGTAATTCTAGCTATCGTGCTGACTCTATTTATTTGGCGCATCCCTGTAAGGGATAGAGCCGAAGCTGGTTAGCGTAACAGGATTCGTCGAGGAACTGCATCAACATCACACCAAACAATTGCGTTTTGTTTGAATTGTATCCCGATTTGAATCGAATGAAGTAAGTCGATTCCAAGCGTAAGATAACTGGATTCTGCTGGCCAGTGATTTCGTGGATCAATACTCTCGCCTGGGTAAATCCAGGGTGAATAATGGGTTAATTGCTTATGAAGTTGGATTTGTAATAGATCATTGATTGGAGTGCATTGAAGTTGGCTATGAGGATTGCAAGCAGTGATAAATAGCGCATTGGTTAGCTTTGCTCCAATCATCAAGCGTGAAAGTATGTCACAATATTGACCAATTCTGAGCGTCATTTTTCCAAAGTGGCTATCTGTTTGATAGAAGGCACTAAGATAGTTTTGGATTAGTTGGGTTGAGAGCGCGCTTTGCGTTAAGCTTTTTTCTAGAATGATCATTTGACGCTGATAAAGATCAGCAAATTGGGATGTCTGCATATCGAAGGAAAGTTGTTATTAGGATATGAGTGAGCACGTATGAAGTTGTTTATTTTAATCATTTTATTTTTCTTTGCACTAAACGTGATTGCAGAGGGCTCATCACGCAGCATTGTTCCTGATACCATGACTGAGCGTGTTAGAGCGTGCACGATTTGTCACCAGGATGGAGACCATGATCAAGCGAGGAGTACTTATTATCCTCGCATCGCTGGGAAGCTTGAAGGGTATCTATTTAACCAGTTACGCCACTTTCGAGATGGGCGGCGATATCACCAACCTATGGCGCTCTTACTTGAGAATATGTCTGATGACTATTTGCAAGCGATAGCACGTCATTTTTCTCAATTGAATGTTCCGTATCCTTCACCTGAATCGATTGATTTAAAATCTAACGAAATTCAATTAGTAGAAAAACTCATTCGGTTGGGTGATCCACAACGCAATATACCAGCATGTAGTGCTTGTCATGGTGATACTTTAATGGGTAATACACCGTATATTCCAGGTTTATTGGGCTTACCTAGTGCTTATTTGACAGCGCAATTGAGTGGCTGGCGAAGCGGAAGTTTGATTCGTGGGCAAGTAACGAATTGCATGTCTGAAATCGCTAAGCAGCTTAGCTATGATGAGATTATTGCTATATCGAGATGGTTGGCTACTCAAGCTGTAGAAGGAGAAGCTCAAAAAGTGCTTTCGCCCGATTTGATAAAGCGATGTCAATCGATTTTTCTGGAAGGAGTAGCGCAAGAATGAGCCCTTATTACTTTTGTTTTACTTCGGGTTTTGCTAGAAAGTGCGCTCTAGGTTATCTCGTATTTTTTGTTTTGTTTGGAGTGCAAATAAACCTGATTTCTGCTGCTCCGGGAGAACAGGACTTAGCGAGAGGTGAATATCTTACGCGAGTTGGAAATTGTCTAGGCTGTCATACAGCAAAAGGAGGTGTTCCATTTGCAGGTGGACGGCGGTTGTCGACTGCATTTGGTACGTTTATGACGCCCAATATTACGCCGGATAAGGAAACTGGAATTGGCCATTGGACCGAAGAGGATTTTTGGTTAGCGATGCATGAGGGAAAATCTCGAGATGGGCGAATGCTCTATCCTGCATTTCCTTACACTGAATTTACCAAGGTATCACGGGCTGATGTAAAGTCGATTTTTCAATATCTGCAATCGATCGCTGCGGTTTCCCAGGTTAACCCAGCACATGAGATTCCTTTTCCTTATAATTCCAAACCATTATTATTTGGTTGGCGGAAGCTTTTTTTTAAGCAAGGTATTTATGAAGCGGATCCAACACAAAGCGAAGAATGGAATCGTGGCGCCTATCTGGTTCAAGGATTAGGGCATTGCGATGCGTGTCATACAGCGCGTAATGAAGTCGGCGCTAAAAAAGATGCTGCAGTTGGAGGTGGGCAAATGATGGGCGCAAACTGGTACGCACCTTCTCTTTATTCCCGTAAAGAGGCGAGTGTTACCGACTGGAGTCTTGAAGCTATTATCGAATTGCTTTCTTCAGGTGTGTCAAAGCATGCGAATGTTTCTGGTCCTATGGCAACGGTTGTGCAGCAAAGTTTGCAATATTGGTCGCCTCAAGATATAAGAGCCATGGCAGTCTATCTTAAGTCGTTACCAGATAAAACTACACAGGAAAATGTTCGCTATCCGGAAATGCCTGAGAGCGCTAAGCGATATCTTGCGCAGGGTGAGAAGATCTATGAGAAGTATTGCCAAGATTGCCACGGCGAGGTTGGTCAAGGCGTTCCAGGCATTTATCCTGCGCTTGCTAATAATCGCGGTGTCACCTTACCCGTTCCGCTTAATCTCATCAGAGCTGTGCTAAATGGGGGATATCCACCGACTACTCATCTCAATCCACAACCTTATGGCATGCCACCTTTCCAACAATTGCTCAGAGATGACGAAATTGCACAGGTGAGTTCATATATCAGAAATGCCTGGGGGAATCGAGCGGGTTTGGTTACGATTGTGGATGTGGATCAAGGTAGAGGCGGCAATCATTGAGGTTGGAGCGGCTATAAGAATCTGCGCTTATGCTTCTTTAGTCTGGGATGATTCGGATTGCACATGATGTTTTTCTTTGTATAATTTCCACTTGAGGGTTCCATAAGTACCGATGTAGGCACCTATAAAAGCGGCAGCAATATAAATTTTGTTTTCGACGTAATTTGTCACAGAAAAGGCTGTAACGAGAATGATCATGGCTGACCAAAATGCAGCAGGGTGCGCTTTTCTTTCTTCTATATCGATAAAGTAGAGTGTCCAGCAAACGTCTGCAAAAGCCATTGCAACCATGATCAGTAAAAAGGTAACAATAGAAAATTCCATATTGGGTTTAAATTAATTATTGAATTTATAGACTTAATGAAACATTGTTTCGTTGCCAATATCGAGAAGGAATAGTCGATTTGGGGTGAGCGTGATTTACGAATCCAATGACTTTTCCTTGATAGCGAGTTATGCCACGAATCGATAACTCTCCGCCGATATCGCTAATTTCTAAGTTACCACCAAGCGATTGTGTTGTAATAGGGAGGGGTAAATCATAAACTTTTGTAGCTACGTAAGCACTGGCTGCGCTTCCCGTTCCGCAACTGAGCGTAATGTCTTCCACACCGACTTCATAAGTGCGTACAGCGATTCCTTCAGGTATTCTCCAGATAAAGTTGACGTTGATGCCTTCAGGATGATTGACTCGTGCGCAAAGGGATTTATCTTCCCTCAGCAATTTTCCTAGCGTCTTGGCAGATTCAAGGCTCATCTCGTTACCTATAACAACGAGGTGTGGAACACCGGTAAACACAAAATGCATTTTATCGCTTACTTGGCAATAATCACGTGCTGATCCTAGATTGACTTCAACAAGCTCGTTATCAACCGTGACTTCTTTAATGCCATCGCCGGTAACGATTGGAAAAATATTGCTTGAAATGTATTGATCGCGAAAATATCGAGTAGCGCAGCGTAGCCCATTACCACACATGGTTTCTTCTGTCCCATCTCGATCAAAAATTTTCATGGTTGGCATCCCATGTTGCTGATCGAGATAGAGTATTCCATCTGTGTTATGCTGAACTGCAAGTGCATTTGAAATTTTGGTTCGATCGAACCGAGCCAATGGATTTTTTATTTCATCGATAACTAGGAAAGAGTTACCACATCCATCCATTTTTGTTGCTCTAATTCTCATGTTTTGTGCCCCTAAAATAGTTGTTTTATTTGATTGTTATGAGTAAAAAGAATTTTCAATATTGCTCTGGGCTGTAGCCTGCACGCTTTGTAAGATGAACTTGAGCCACGCCAGAAATAAATTCGTCTTGTACGATGCCTGCCAAGACGAAACTATTCTTGAGGTAGAAGCGTATGCTTTCGTTCGCTTCTGCGTCAGTAATCACATTAAGGATCCGCCCCCCCTGCTTTTCGATTTCAGCAAAAATACTGTCGATCAATAAGGAGCCATACCCTTTACCGCGATGCTCGATATCGACAGCAATGGTAAGGAGGTGGTAAGCATCGATTGTTCTTTTAGCCACGACGTATCCGACGGGTTTACCGTTTTCTAGCTTACAAAGTCCGAAACATCTTCCCCTTTCGATATCATCTAGCTCTTCATGAAGCTCAGGTTGATACATAGCCCCCATTTCTTGCAAAGCGATTTTGATAAGCTGGGGATGCATTTCTTGTGAGATAGGTACGATCATTGTGTAGAGTCCTAAAATAATTTTCCCAGAAGCTTGTATACTCGGTCTTGATAAACAATTTCACCAGCATGAGTCGCCTTGCAGATCGCTTTATTGGCTAACTCGGTGAGTAATTCTGTTTTTTTCTTAAATCGTTCCGGATACTGCTCAGATAGTCTTTTTACAGCAGCACTTAGGATTAGTACTACCATGTCTGCGTGAGCAACACCGGCATGACGGCACATGTTAGTTAGATCAGCTTCGGTAGGGTGTAGCCCAGGAATGACGTTGGCTTCCAGGAAATAAAGCTGACCATCCCGTTCACGAAAATCCATACGGTTATAATCCCGAACTTCCAGTGCTTCATGTGCTTTAATTGCAAGTGACGCAAAACTTCTAGCTTTTTCGTTCCAGGGTAAGTGCGAAATAAAGGGATTCTCGATACTTTTCACGTAAGGATCCCGGAGTTGTGGTTGTCCTGGAATCTTTGCAAAGTCTATTTCTAGGATGGGTAATAGATAATTTCCAATAAAACCAATCGTGTACTCTGTTCCATCTAGGAATTCTTCCACGAGAGCTGGTTGGTTGAATTGAGTAAAAATGGTTTCTATTGCTTGCTCAAGCTCGGCTAAATTATTCACTTTGCTTTTTTGGTTAATACCGATACTGGTCCCTTCACTATAAGGTTTGACCATTAGAGGAAATGCTAGATCTCTAAGTCGATCCTGAGGTTTCATCAGTTGGAAGCGAGCTGTTGGCACTCCATCGTAAGCTACAATCCGTTTGGCTGTCGCTTTGTCCATTTTGTTGATGAAGGTTTTAGGGCTGCTCCCGGTATAAGGAATGTTTAAGAATTCACAAAAGAAAGGAACGATAGCTTCCCGTAACTCTTTTTCATTCAACCCTTCAGTATTATTGAAAACGATATCAATCCTGTTTTTGCGTTTCTCAAGTTGCTGAAAAATGTCTGGGCCTACATCGATTAATTCTACATTTGCCCCTGCCCTTTCAAGCGCGTTAATAACGGTTTCGATCGTCTCGGGGCTTTCGAATTCGCCGTATCGTTCATCTTCCATGCCCGGTTTTCTGACGTTGCATGTATAAGCAATATTGAGCTTTTCCATAACTGTAGTGGAAACTTAATTAAAATCGTAAAAATGAAACTAGAGAATGTTAGCGAATAACAAAACAGGCTAGATTTATTGGAATGGGTGCGATGGCTTTAATAGCATTCGCGGTATATTGATTAGTTAAAAGCATTTTTCCCTCGTGATTTTATAGTTATCTCATGTGATTAACTTTTATTTTGCTTTTGTAGCTTTATAGGTACCAATAACGCGATCAAATAGGGTTCCGTTGACAATAGGGTTATTTTTTTTGATAAGCTGGGAGATCAATGGCATAGCTTTTGTTTGTATTGAAACAACCGCAAAGCTAGGTATTCAGAAATGGAGGGTCTGCTATTGTCAACGGAACCCTATTTGATCGCGTTATTGGTGCCTATAAAGCTGCAAAAGCAAAATAAAAGTTAATCACATGAGATAACTATAAA
>SSFW01000133.1 GCA_008015595.1 Nitrosomonas sp.
CCGCTTGGCTTAATAATTGCGTTCCCGCTTCCCCTTGCGTGCGTATCCCTTGCTCCCTCAGCACAATCCCCAGATTATTTTGCGTCGCCGCCCAATCCTGCGGGAGCGCTTCTCGTGTGTATACTGTCAGCGCTTCCCGGTACGCTTGTACCGCTTGTTTTAATAATTGCGTTCCCGTTTCGCCTGGCGTGCGAATTCCTTGTTCCCTTAGCACATTTCCCAAATTATTTTGGGTCGCCGCCCAACCCTGTGGGAGCGCTTCTCGTGTATATACGGTCAGCGCTTCCCGGTACGCTTGTACCGCTTGGCTTAATAATTGCGTTCCCGCTTCCCCTTGCGTGCGTATCCCTTGCTCCCTCAGCACAATCCCCAGATTATTTTGCGTCGCCGCCCAATCCTGCGGGAGCGCTTCTCGTGTGTATACTGTCAGCGCTTCCCGGTACGCTTGTACCGCTTGTTTAAACAATGTATGGATATCATTCCCTTCCGTACGAACAGCAAGCTCCCGAATGACGATCCCTATTTCATTTTGCACAGCTCCCCAAAGCTGCGGTTGCTGTACTTTAGCAATATGGCGCAACGCATTCTCATAGTGCGACCGTGAAGCAGCAAACTGGTAATTGCTGTATGCAGCATCTCCGGCTAACCGGTAATCGCGCACTATATCCGCACGATACTGTTCAGCTTCCACTAATGCTTGTTGGTAAGCCTGCGCCTTCTGTTGAGCAGATTGCGCAAAGAGCTGGCTCGCCTCGCCAAAATTCTTACGCGCAAACGCTGCAAGCCCGAGTTGATACGGATCATTTTGTTGCTCGACTTCGGTTGCCCATTTATCAATCTCAGCTTTAGCTTGTTGCACACTAAAACCATACCTTAAGGCCCATTCCTTAATATAGCGACTCAAATCGATATCTTGCGGTTTACCTTGCGGTTGCACTTGTTGCTTAGCTTTTTCCGCAACGTCTTGGATGAATTTTTCCATGCGATCATGAGACCAGAATTTCTTCGAGCCCACGGGCAGCATACGGATATCGATCAATGCTTTCTCAAGCTCATTGGGAATAATGACTTCCCCCTCCAGCGGATATTGGATACGCCACCCCGCTTTTTCTACCCCCAAGGTAATTTTGCTGCCAGCCTGAAAATGATTAGGCAGAAATAAGCGAAATAGACCTCCTTCTTTTGTTCTGGCGCTATCACCCGATTGTTGAATCCTTACATCCTGCCCCACTAAAGGAATTGGCTCATCGTGGTCGCCTACTAGCGAAACACTCCCTTTCAAGAAGCGCTCTGTCGCCCAAGTGAACGGAGTGCAGGTTAAACCGAATAAAACAATAATGAGGATAAATGCTTTTTTCATGGTTTTTTTGAGCGTAAGGTAAAGCCAAGTGCGATATTGCCAAGCGTCACATCGGTTTCATAAGGTAGATAACCCTGCTTTTGCGCAAGCAATGCCACTGTTTCTTGTTCACGCGCCTTCACTTCGAATTGGAATTGGCCTAAATGATCGGTTACCGTCGTTTTCTGGAATTGCGGTAAGGATACCTGAACGTTTGGAAGTGGCTCATTTTGTTCGTTGCGAATTGCGCCTGCTATACGTTGCAATTTTTCTTCCCTTGATACTGTCGTATTTTTGTCTGAATCGCGCTTACCAAAAATTTTCTCAGGCAGCTCAAGCGCAAGTGTTAGCGCGGTCAAAATACCAACGACCACCCCCACCCAAAGTTGCCATTTCTCAATAAGCCGTTGACCTCCTCCCGCACCCTGGCCAGCAATATGAATGGTGATATTCTCACCTTGAATGACATTTCCGCCTACTGTCCAATTTTTCTGGTCAAACAGATTACGTGATTGTTTGACGACTTGTTCTGGGTTTGTGGCTGTGATGCGCTCTAATTGATCGATCAGCACTTGCTGCTCGGAAATGTTTGCTGAGCATGAAGTTGCTCGCAAAGTTGCGAGTAATCGTGGAAAATCATGCACCGATAAGCTTTGAACCGCTGCCAATGCGCTGGGCAAAGGCGTATCGTCCAATTGGCACGGGATGACGGTCTTTTTAAGCGCCAGCGCGGTTGTCCACTCAAATTCGACAAAGTACGAAGCTGCAGCCTGTCGTGACCAAAATAACAGAAAAAGATCTTGCTGTGCGATGGCTTCTCCAAGAATTTTGGGCCATTTCTGCCCACCATAAAGGCGTTCTTGATCGCGCCAGACCTGGATATCCCCACTGGATTTGAGCTGTGCCTCCACCGACTCAACTTGTGTCAAATCAGCGCGGCTATAACTGATGAATACGGTGCGCATACTGAAGCAAAGAACACTATAACCTTTATCTTATCGATTACCCTTTGATGGCTTAGGGCAACGCCTCGTGAATCGACTTTAGCGCATCTTGAATCGATGGATCAAGCGATTGGGTCAAATCCATGAGAAATTGGAAATTTTCCTTAACCGATCCTATCTCCCGTGGACTTGCCCCTCTTTGAATTGCTCGCTGATAAAGTGCGATCACTTCGTTCGTTGATGCTTCCGATAATTCCCCTTGCAGCATCCATTTGACTAAAGCACAATCTGCCAGCGCTACGCTATTCCAGAAATTAGGGCTATGGCTGTTTTTCTCTTGGGTAATCGCGATTATTCGATCGCAATCGTCGATTAACGCATCAAAATCGTTACCGGACGGTTTCCCTAAATTCTTGATGAGCCAATTTGCAGTCACCATATTGGTAAAAGGATAGTAATCAGTCGATCCACTTTTTTCATAAGCTTTTCGATAATAAAGCGCCATCTTTTCTAACGCATTTTGCAGGGATTTTTTGTTGGTCTGCATGCGGGCCAGGCGTTTATAAGCGCTGCCCATAATCGAATAACGCTCTGATGTTGGGAAGAATTCACATAAGGGTTCCAGTTCTTTTATCGCCTTTTCAATATCAGTTCGACATTGACTCTGGGCTTTCTCGTCTGTTACCCCATTAACCTGACTCCATCGTTGACTTACTGAGCGAACTCGGAAATTAGTGAGCTGTTCCATCACTTTAACGGAGCATTCAGCATTACCTGCTTGTAACGCAGCTTCCAAATACTGAATGGCTTCATCCCATGCACGTAATTCACCATAGGCAAGTCCAAATGCAATTTTTACATCTTCCCGAGCCAGCCAGGCCTTTTGTTTATCTTGAGGAATTGCTGTTAATCTACCATCGATCGTTTGCTTCAGATCACTCAATTCTGCTTCTGTTTTACGCTTATCATTAAATTGCATCCGAATGAATGCGGTATCATTCTTCAAATCGGTTAGCAATTCTGCAGGCGCATAATAGGTTCTTTTCTTAGTGGAAGGCGCTAAGTCAGTTCCTTTATTCATTAAGCGGTAATCTGGATCACCATAACATTGATAAGCACCCCACGTATTGAGCGTTTTAAAATTGTTCCAATTTTCTTCACGCGCAAGCCTAACAGCATCGCCAAACGACATCCCTAGAAGCATCTTCTTGTAAAAGCTGTCTGCAAAAGCCAGACCTGCTTCATCATTGACTGCCCAACCCGCTGAAACGACTGCTTTAACCCCCATAACAATAAATTGTGCAGCAAGGTTTGCAGCGAGCAGGCCATAGGGCTTTTCAATCACTGATTGGGTTTTACCAAGATAACAACAGTTGATGAATACTACTTCTGGTACCCAGCGCATTTGCTCGATATCACCGGGGGTCAAAAATGTATTTTTACCGATCACCATGCCTGAGATCAATTTTTTCTTTCCATGCATTGATTGAGTAACATTATCTAGCAACGTTGGTGCACCGGGATCAGCTTTGCTGACGTCAAAATCATGAACGCCATGACCGGCCAAATGGAGCACACGCCATTCATCTTTATGCAACCCCGAAAGAATATCGTCCGCATTGGCATCAATGTAATCGATGGCTTTAAAACCATTTAAATTTAATAACTCACTGATCTTTTGCGCTTCTTCACGCGCTCCACCCAAATCAGGAAAACTACTCCACTCGGAAAGATTAGGGTTTCCAATCACCAAGGCATTGAGTTTTGTAGTATGTGCAGGTGAAGGACGAAAGTTCGATGTTTTAAGCTGCCGAATCAATCCAGCAGAAACAGCCGGTGGTTTACCGTTATGACTCCAGCGATTCTCGAGTAATTCCCAGGGATAACGCGCTGAGGCTTCATCCACGATTAAAACAAGCCCTTCTTGTTGTGGTGCTAATTCTTTAAGGCGATTTGGCAGCAACATTTCAAACAATGTTTTTGCTGCTTCGGTATTAGTGCCCGCATCTTGGGATGCTTGCCGAATAAAATTATCAGCAAGTTTGAGTTGGCCTGTTGCAAGCGTTTCTTCAGCGCGGGCCCGATCGGTGGTTGAAACAAACCGCAGCATTTCTCGGCCTTCGGTTTCACTAATTTCCATCCGATGCCACCAACCGCCCATTTCATCATAGCGTAGGCGAGTATAACCACCCTCCCCCGCTCTCACGGTAGCGTCTGGCCAATTCACATTGCTGGATAATTGATTATTCGCCAAAATCAAATTGAGTGCCTCAGCCGCTGCAATTGCTATATCCTCATATAGCTCAAGAAACTCCAAACGGTTGATCGCCACTTGATCGACTAACTCAGCTTCTGCTAATTTCTCGTTGGCAGCAATGGCGCCGCGAAGAATCGCTTCGATTGAATCCCGAACGGTCATCCCACCCGCGCCAGTCCCGACCAGCATCGACGTGATATCAATAGAACGTTTTCCAGCTTCAGTGCTGAATCGGGTATCTTCCGCTGGCCATTGGGCAATCTGTAATGCACATTCCAGTAGCGCGTTCTGGACACCAAGGGTCAATAATCCCGGCGTCAGATCGCCCACTTGCCCCAACCCAATTACAATCGCCCCACTGGGTTTGGCATTCGGTTCTTTGGCATAAAACAACGCATGGCTACCGATTGCACCGGGATATAATCCTAGCCGAATCCGGGTTGATAACTGACACTCCAGACGCTCATCCAATGCTTTCTCAGCGCTAAAAATCCCATCTCCGCGATAATGCCCCACTAATACAGGATGTTTGGCATAAGCTAGATTTCCGTGGCAAATACTGACTTCAATGATGGGGATTGTCAGTCCATTTTCTGACTCACGCATCGGTCGTGATGATCCAAATCCAAAACTACGCAAACTTGCTTCACTGGGAATACTATCAACAACCGGATAGGTCGGTAGAACAAACAACTCGGACTCACCCACTGGAGCACGCGCACGACCGGGTGGAGTTTTTGATAAATGCGAAGTATCTCCATTCATCAACAAATCCAGGTAACCCGGAAAAGCGCGTTTCTGCCTGCATAAATCATCATGGGCAGTATCTTCCAAATACCATAGGGGAACATCGGGTAACCGACCTGATTTCCAGCTGACTGTTCCATCTCCTTCCCGGGTAGCCAAGAACTCAAAACGCTTACAATTTGAATTAGCATGCAGCCATCCCCCGCAATCGACTAACCGATAATCCACTACCGTTGCATCCTGGCATCCAGCAACATAACAGGTATATTTGGGATCAACCGACTGCGCTGGACTCTTAAGCAAAGACCAAGTATCGCGAATATTGACGAGATCAAGTGTTTCCGGTGGCAGCCATGCTGCCGATAATTGCGCTTTAAGATCAGCCCAAAGATTTGATTGGGTAAAATCTTTACTGTCTGGATCAAACGGTAACAATTCTAATAAACCCGGATAACGCCGCACTAAACTGGCAATCTCATCCGTATTTTGCGTCAGATCGAGCAAGCTCAGCTTAGCCTGTGTCGCATTATTGCCAGTCAACCAGCGCACAGCTTCATACGAACCCTGGTTCGGTGTTCCTAGCATTAGGAAGCGACTTTTGGGTAATTTAACAATGCGCTGCCATAACGCAGTGCCTTCCTTGCCATCCGCGAGCATCGCTCTTACAACCAAGCCTCCCATAGAATGGGCAATCAGATGTACTGGTTGATAATTTCGTTCCGCTTCGGGTAAATGTTCTTGCAATGTTTCGATAAGGCGTTTCGCCGCTTCTCGAATTGAAAGACGCCAATCATAAGGAACGATTTCAACGCGATGCGTCAGCGCCAAAAACTCAAGCAATGGTCCATAAAAATCATCTAATAAATCATCGGGCTGAACTCCTATCGCACCCATCTGTATTTTTTTTAATCCACCCCGTGCAAGCGTCCAATAATTTAACCATACTTCTTCCTTTCCAACCTTTAGGGTGCTTCCCATCGTCCCTGGCAATACAAGAGCCAGGGGACGTGGCGTTGCAGAACTACGGCTGCGTTGCACTGCAGATCGCCAACGCGGTTGTTCTGGCTTGGCTTGCTCAATAGCCTGAAATGGACCATTACAACCATCGAGACGTTCCAATCCCTGCAGCAACCAGTTAATCGTTTTGTCGTTGTTAAAATAGTTGAAATGATGAACGGTTGGGCCACGATCACAGAGAAAACGAGCTTGTTGGGGTAAGCGACGGAGCCCTCCATACATGGAGCCGGTATTCACCACTAAATCATGATTGCTGCCATAAAACCAATCAGTCACCCACAGTTTGAGTTGACTCCATACCGAATCACCCTCAATATCGCCCGCAATAATAGAAAGATCGGCATTGGTTTCTAACGATGGATCTTGGAGTAAGCGCGTCAATGCAGAACCGGGCATCATCGCTTCTAACCCGGGCAGTGTTCGGGGATCAGTACGTTCCTTAAGGACCGCCAGTAAAAAATCGACAGTATCACCAAACAATCCATCCC
This sequence comes from Nitrosomonas sp., assembly GCA_008015595.1. Taxonomy (GTDB): domain Bacteria; phylum Pseudomonadota; class Gammaproteobacteria; order Burkholderiales; family Nitrosomonadaceae; genus Nitrosomonas. Next base: position 6,793 of record SSFW01000133.1, read on the forward strand.
CGGATAGATAATTTAACGCCGATAACCAGCGATCGAGACGACCGGAAGCCAATGTCGTTCCACTTGCGGGACACGCCACACGCACAAATCGCTCAACTTTGATTTGCCTTTGCTTAAGTTCTTTTAGTAACGTTTGCAGTGCTGCGCGATCATCGTCATAAGCTTTATTTCTTTCTTTTTGCGCGCTTTCATCCAAAGGATTTAATCCAAGCTGTAACGCGATGGTACGATCGGCTGCAAATAGATTATGGATTGTTTCTGTATCGGGTAAAGTTGATTTTAAATCCCCCAAACAAAGTAGCTCACCCACCAATCCACCCCGTGAGTAAGTAATCAAATGGAGTTTTGCATTATTTGGAAGTTGTTTGACTAATTGCAGCGCATTCTGGATAGGGCTTTCTGTTAATGTACGGTGTTCGAAAGCATAGACTGCTTCACCATATTTTTTCTTCAATCTCTCCCGCGCTGCCTTACCTACTTTTGAAGACGCTTCCCACAATCCACCAAAGCTTTTCTGACTATTAGAAGCGGTTCCGTGAATGAAGAGCAGTAAAGGCTGTTCGTGCTTTAATTCCCCCTTCTCGCTTAATGCGTAAGTATCTTCTAAGGAACATCGATACAGATTGGCTGCTTTCTTCTCAAGAAGTTTATCTTCCCATAATGAACAAAGCTTACTTGCAGTATAGGATTGAAGATCGACATCGAAGAAATCGAGTACCTTAATGGCTAACCCTGCCAAACCTCGTGCGCTTCGATTAGCTTGGAATTTCGCCGGATCGACTCTGATTTCCCAAGTATTCTGGCTTCCACGACTTATATTTGGTTTCCCGAACTCATCCAATAAATCATCTGCGCGCAGCCACAAGGAAAAACCATTGTTTAACTTAAGATGAACGATTTCATTGGCTTTAATATCAAAGTCACCCACATTCGCAGATCGAGTACCGCCGGGCACCAAGCTTCGTTTTTTAATGACCTTGACTTCCTTAACTTGCGGGGAAGCGACTGTCGGTTGTTCTATTCCTATGACACGATATTGGTATTCATCAACGCTCATTACTCTACCTCCGATCATCTAAGCTCAGTAGATTTAGAATCTACAATTCTTATCTGCACTTAATAATTCGCTGAATTACTAGGAAAAAACTTTCATTTGGCGCGCAGTTAATGTTCCTACCAGTTGAGGAGTTTGAGGATAACTAGCAGAAGGTAAATACCGCCTAATCGCATCATGCCAGTCTTTATACGTTGCATTGGCACTTAATGTTTTAAGAGTCTTTAGCGCGTAATAAGTAAATGCACCATTGTAGCGCCCGCTAATTTTTGCATCATAGCTAAAATTGTTGGGGCCTTCTTGGCAACCCGAAAGCAATAAATCATCCTCACTTCTTGTATAAGCCGCCAAGAAAGGCGAAGCACTTGCACCGATATTGATGAATGGCGCAACACCACCACTTCGACTGCGCGGCAAGTCCTTATCAGGCATCCAGTTGCCCATCGGCATGAAACGAGGACGTGGTGCATCAGCCTCGGGTTCCGCTGCTGCAGCACGGGTAACCGTTCCTGAATGACAACTATCCGAAATAAGGACAAGCTTGACACCTGGTTTGCGCGCCTTAAAGAGGGTATGAATTTCATCATCTGTTAAGGCTTCCCCTTTCGTTTGAATATCATAAGGGCAAAGTGCTTCATCCAACCCATCGACTTCGTCGCCATCTTTATCAGGTTGATAAGTACCATGCCCAGAAAACGTGATGACTAGGCTATCGCCTGCCACCGCAGGATTGATGAGATTACTCATCGCACTCATCATAGCTGCTTTGGTTGCTTGCTGATCCAGTAAAGTGCTAATCACAAATCCACGCGACTGCAATACATTACTCCAGTCTTGTGCATCATTGACACAACCCTGCAAGTCCATGTGGGTTCCTGGATAATTATTGATTCCAATACAAAGTGCTTTTTTAGCCATATCGCCCCCCTATGTATTTTTTATGGTGCTTCACATACAGCCTAACCATTGCTGAAATGGTAACGTAGAAATAGCGCTTATTCGATTTAACCGACCTCTCATCAATCATGCCAGAAAAATAAATCGCAGTGTATGATTTTGATCAACTGAAGAGATCAGATGAATGAGCAATAGAAGCTTAGCTCGGTATGGAAAAAAGAGGTACTACTGAAGCAGGGCAAGAACGGAAATCTGCTTATATTTCCCCAAATAGGCTATTGTGGAAATTGCCTTGATATCGATCGATGCGTTACAACAAGTTAGGCCATTATTACTTTAATCGCGGCTTTCACTATCACCTTGTAACAATTGATTGGAAAGTTGTTCCCAACGATTCCGGGTCGATGCTACTCGTTTATTGATTTCTTGCGATTCTTTGTAAGCGTTTGCTAATTCTTGTTCCGCTTCGATTGCTTTTTGTTTGAAATATTCCAAACGGCCTTTCTTAACTTCAATTGTTTGAGTAATGGTTGTTAAATCTCGTTCTGCTGCTTTCATTTGCTCAAACGCATAATTTGCGCGTTGCCGCAAGCTCAAATCTTCAGCCATCGCCATTAAGGGCACCGATACCATGCCGAGTAGCAAAATTCTTTTCATGCGTTTTCCTTGATTACCGTTTCACATACAAGAGGTCTTATTTGCCCAGTGTATCTGCAATCGCTTTTGCAAACAACTTGGGCGGATTCAAATATGAAGTGCAACACCTGATTTGAAGAATACCTGATTAGGTGTTTTGTATCCAAGCCGTTTTCTAGGGCGATTGTTCAATCTTTCCATTGTTGTATTTATCTCCTGTTGTGTAATCGTAGTGAAGTCTCTGTTTTTGGGGAAGTACTGCCGAATCAGTCCATTGGTATTCTCGTTCGTCCCTCGTTCCCATGAAGCGTAGGGGTGGGTGAAATAGAAGTCTGCATCCAGTTGTTTGCTGATCTCCTCATGTCCGGCGAATTCCCGCCCGTTGTCGGAAGTAATCGTATGCACCCATTTTGGGTGTGGCTTGAGCAGGCGGGTGGTTGCTTTTATCACTGCCTTAGCGGTTTTTCGTCCCACCTTGCGAATCAGCGTGTATCCCGTCTTTCTCTCGACCAGGCTGACGATGGCCTGCTGGTGATTCTTGCCGATGATGGTATCTGCCTCCCAGTCACCGATACGACTTCTAGCATCGACGATAGCCGGACGTTGCTCAATGGATTGGCGGTTGGAGATGATACTGCGCCGATCTGTCTTGCCATAACGCTTCCGGCGCTGTTTCTGACAGCGCAGATTCTTCCAAAGAATGCCACCATTTCGTTTGTCGGCATAAACCCTCTGGTATACCGTCTCAATGCTGATATCCGCATAGTTGCTGATCTGCTCTGGACTCCATTGCAGCATAAGTTTCTCTTGCGCAAACTGCCACGTTGCATCATCTATCGCTCGCGCATTGATAGCTTTGCGCTCGACTGCTTTGTTATGCGCTTGCTTGGGGCGATAGCCACGCGCCCCGCAGTTACGGGTCAACTCTCGGCTGATAGTTGATACGCTTCGGTCAATGACGGTGGCAATCTCGCTTTGTGTATGGCCCGCTTTCTTCAAGGCGTATATCTGGTATCGTTCTTCCCGGGTTAGGTGTGTGTAGTTCATCTTTGCAATTTCGACTGGCTGGTCAAAAAAGCTCAGATGCTACCGCATCCAACCCCTCTGACCTGCATTATTCAAAATTGCACTTCAAACTTGAATCCGCC
>SSFW01000002.1 GCA_008015595.1 Nitrosomonas sp.
CAGCTGCTTTCAGTGCACCGATGCTGTCTGACGATACCGAAGCAATTCCTAATCCATTTGCAGCAGCGGCACAAGCCAACCCGACCACGCCAACGTTGAGTCTACAAGCTCCCGCGACAGTTGCCATGGATAAAGAGTTTACAGCGACGATTCGCCTAATGACCCAAAATACTAAACTAGCGAGTGAACTTGAACTGGCCTACGATAAAGGGATGCTAGAGATGCTAGATGGTGGAGAAAAATCTGGATCGCGCACACTGAAATTAGGTAGAGAAGAACCGAATGGAATGACTGCAGTCTTGCGATTTAAAGCGGTCAGTCCAAATCCTGGCTCGACCAATATCACGGTACAAAGCATTTCAACCCGCAATGAGAAAGGAGAATCAGTCGATGTAGATCTTCCATCACCTGCAATTATTGAAATTCAGTAGCAGGCATGATGCCTTTTTTACAAAAAGCTTTTTGTCGACCAAACCAAGGGTTTACGCTAGTCGAAATGATAGTGGTCGTTGCTTTACTCTCTATCCTAGCTTCCGCTGCAATGCCTTTTTACCAAATGACCGTGAAACGGGAGAAAGAACAAGAATTACGTATTGCTTTAAGGCAAATTCGAACTGCCATCGATTTGTACAAACAAGCAGCTGATGAGGGTAGAATAGAGAAAAAAGCGGATGAAGTAGGGTACCCGAAACGGCTAGAGATGCTTGTAGATGGCGTTCCTAATATTAAAGACTCTAAGAAAAATATGATTTACTTCATGCGCAAGCTACCACGTGACCCGATGTTTGATAATCCAGATGTCCCAAATGCTGGCACTTGGGGTAAACGCAGTTATGAAAGCCCCCCTGACGATCCAGATGAAGGTGATGATGTATTTGATGTTTACTCCCGATCTAATAAAGTTGGATTGAATGGAATACCCTATAATCGATGGTAATAAGGAAAGCTAGCATGCAGCGGCCCAGTGGTTTTACATTGATTGAGCTATTGGTCGTCATGGCCGTCATCGCTACTTTATTGAGCATTGTCGCTCCCAGATATTTCAATTCGATCGATCGTTCACGAGAAGCCGTTCTTAGGCAGAATCTAAGTATTATGCGCGATGCGATCGATAAGTTTTATTCCGATACTGGGAAATACCCGTTAAGCCTCAATCAATTAGTTGAAGAACGCTACATTCGCGCAGTTCCCATCGATCCGATGACCGAAAGTGCACAAACTTGGATTGAGGTGCCTCCTTCTGATCCTGAAATTGAAGGCATGTATGATGTCCGCAGTAGCTCAGATCGCCAAGCTTTAGATGGAACATTCTACGATAAGTGGTAATAGTGTGCCCACCCTTTCTCGTCAGCATCAAGGCTACATTTATTTATGGACACTTTTTTCAATTTCGCTTGCGGGTGTTGCATTAGCGGGATTAGGGCCAATGTGGCAAACCGCTGCTCAAAGGGAAAAAGAAATCGAGCTTCTTTATGTAGGCGATCAATTTCGCCTAGCAATTGAAGCCTTTTATAATAACGCTACCAGCGCTAATCGAAGTCAACGCTACCCCGAATCATTATCTGATTTATTAAAAGATGAAGGGTCTATCGTTACAAAACGGTATCTAAGGAAAATTTATATGGACCCCATGACGAACAGCTTTGAATGGGGCCTTATTAAACAGGGCGAGAAAGGTATTACCGGTGTCTACAGCTTATCAACTAAAATACCCATTAAACGCGCTAATTTTCCTGAACAATACGCAGCATTCTCAAAGGCCAAGAATTACCAAGATTGGAAGTTTAATCACGCATCTGGGACAGCGGGTCAGGGACGACAACAAACTCAACCCAATGCCCCCCCCGGATCTCCCGGACAAAGTCAGAATACCAATCCATTTACTGGTCAATCAACCCCTTCCGGACAAAATAGAGGTGGGCCAGCAAATCCTTTTCCACAAAATCAACCCGATAATAGCAGAGCCAATCCTTTCTCAACTCAATGATTTATTTTTTGATTTTTATTAAAAATACAAAAATAAGATGATTATTCATGAGTGTTCGTTATAAACTTGCGTCATGTAAATTGAAAAATATGTCGTAGTTTAAAGAACTGATTATTTAGTTATCAGTCCTATTATTATTTATGCGTTTAATTTAAATGAAATCTAAAACGTTTCTATTCTTACTCCTTATTGGACTTGCAGGTTGTAACCAATTACCTAAAGTTGGGAGTGCCGATAGTGCAAGATTGGCAAAAGATAGCCAATCTCAAATTGACTCACCGAAGCAAGAGCTAACAAGCGAATTACTTTTTGATTACTTATTGGCTGAAACAGCGCTACAACGAGAAAATATTGATGTTGCTATACAAAGCTATTCTCGTTTAGCTAAAAACACACAGGATCCCCGAATCGCTGAAAGGGCAACTGATATTGCGCTACGTGCACGTCGTCCTGACGCTGCCCAAGAAGCTGTAGCACGCTGGGTTAATTTAGAACCCAACTCAATGAATGCCCGACAAGCAGCAGCGGCATTGTTTGTCAGTATGGGTAAACTCGACAAAGCAAAACCACATCTCGAGAAATTGCTATCGTCAGAAAAGAGCTCGGTGGATAAAGCATTCATGCATCTAAATAAGCTATTATCACGACATCCCCAAAAGGCAGAAACCTATAAGCTCGTTCAATCGCTCGCAGCAGGCTATCCCAACTTACCCGAATCTCATTTTGCTGTATCGCAAGCCGCTTGGTCAAATAATCAGCTTGATATAGCGCTCAAAGAAATGAAACGTGCGTTAGAACTACGCCCTGACTGGGAAATCGCTGCTATCCACCAGGGCCGTATTTTGCAACAAATTGCAAATGCCGAAGCCATGACTTTTTATGAGAACTATCTTGGTAAGTATCCTAAAGCCAATGACATGCGAATCGCCTATGTGCGAATGCTAATGACTGAAAAGAATTTTCCATTAGCCCGCGAGCATTTTCAGAAAATGATGGCTGAAAACCCTGTCAATCCTGATATTGCAGTGGCGGTTGGTTTATTGTCACTAGAATTAAATGATTTTGAAGGCGCGGAAGAAAATTTCAAAAAGGCGCTTGAACTTGGTTATGAAGATAATAACAATATCTATTTTAATCTAGCTAGAATCTACGAAGTAACGCAAAGAACCGATGATGCACTTGAAACCTACCAACGCATTTCAGGTGGAGAGCGTTTTTTCCCAGCTCAAATCCGATACGCGGCTTTAATTGCTAAAAAGGAAGGAATAAACCGTGCACGCCAGCATCTCCATCAAATACCTACTGAAACTGACCAGCAACGAATTCAGTTAATGCTTGCTGAAGCACAACTTCTTAGAGAAGTAGGTAAACATCAAGATGCGTTTAATCTATTAGACAAAAACCTGGCTAGAAATCCAGACCAACCCGAATTACTCTATGACAGAGCACTCGCTGCAGATAAGATTGATCGGTTTGACATTGTTGAAAAAGATTTACGGCGATTAATTGAACTCAAACCTGATAATGCACACGCCTATAACGCGTTAGGATATAGTTTGGCTGAGCGCGGCATTCGCCTAGCAGAAGCATTATCGTTAATCCAAAAAGCAGTAGAATTGTCCCCAGATGATCCCTATATCATGGATAGTCTGGGTTGGGTTTACTTTCGAATGGGAAAAATCCAGGAAGGCTTAAATTATCTTAACCTTGCATTTAGTTCTCGACCTGATCCAGAGATTGCAGCGCATTTAGGTGAAGTATTGTGGGTTCAAGGAGAAAGAGAAAATGCAGAAAAAATTTGGCGCTCAGCACTTGAAACAGATCCAGATAACGAAACTTTGCTCGATACCATGAAACGGTTAATGCAATAATTGCTAGTGAAAAATAATTAAATTCGCAATACGCTGCTCAATTTTGTCTATTATCTGTAAATAAGAAGGCGTATTAATATCACCGAATCGTTCTTTAAATACTGCTTCGGTTAAAAACTCAGGCAAATCTGACCATGCTGGCATCAAATCCTTATCATCAAGCCCAGACGATATTTTTTCTTGTATCTTTAGTGCTGACATAGAGTTCTCAACTGCTTTTTCGCCGAATTTTGTCCCGGCACGATCAGCAGCGATATCGTTAAAAGAAAATCCACTCCCTGATCGAGCATCTTCAATTTCTTTATAAAGTCCGATCGCATCAGATAATTTGGTGTCCGCGTAAGCTGTAATTGCAGCAGAAAGTATAAAATGCTTTGCGAAATCTTCGCGTCCATCCAGTGTAACCCGATATTTTTGCTGCTTAGGCCAATTAATTGCTTCTGGAAAAAGTGTTTTTAGTGATATACCCAATATATGAAGTGAGGTAATCAAAATTGCTGCCCGATTTTCTTCTATCGCATTTCCTTTAGTTGACTGCTCTGAAGCGAGCCGCATGACTGGAATTAATAGTTGCGATAACGGAATCGGGCTACTTTTACTTGCAGTAAAATTAGTAAGGATAAAGTGGTATCGATAAAAACGATCGAGTTCTTGTTTATTGACTAGAGGGAGGTTCATTGCGAAGGGCTTATTCAATTTATCGAATAAACCCCCTTGCCAGCGATAGACGATATCAATTCCAGAAGGAGACATTCTAACTTGTTGTAGCGCACTAACTGCCAATTGTATTTCAGGAATAATAGAAATCGACCATTCTGCTAGCTTCGGAAAAATCTTTGTGATTAGAAAAACAGGTAGTTGAAAATGACTGATTTTTATTGACTGAAGAGAAGGAAAGCCTTCTACTTCAATAAAATTCGTCTCTAAGTTTAAATAATTGGTTGTGATGCCCATCGATAAAGGAATACTTAAACGAAACAGCATTTGACGGTCAGTGATTTCGATTTGAGTACTACCTTTGGTCAAAAGATAGGTAAAATAATTTACTACCGCATCAACATCTTCTGAAGCAATTTTTGCCGTGCCTAATTCCCCAGGATAAATATGATTGCGGTGATTATCGAAAATTTGCTTTATTCTGTCGACGTGGTTGTGATTGATATCAGCATCTCTCTTAACTAACGGGTGACTATCGGTAATCAGCAAAAGCAAAGCAGCAAGAATTAACAGTAAGAAGAAAAAACTTAACCCAGCGATACGAATCAATTTCTGCACGACTGAATCTACCGCCAATATCGATATGGGCCATAGTAGCCAGGATAGAAGAAAGGATAACCATAAAATCCAGGATAGTAAAAATAAGGATATCTTCCATCGCTAATATAAGATTTTCGATAATCTTTAGGCCATAGATAAATAGCTTTGGTCAATAACAATGGAATACTGATCTTCTTGTTTCCAATTGAGCGCTCAACACCGCCGTTTAACATACCCGCTACTGTAATGACCCTATCTTTAGTATAGATAGCAGGGTCTAAAAAATCCGTGCTTGCAATAATAAATCGGCCCTCTGGTTCTTGATTTAATAGTGGATACCCTGAAGAATCAAGTGGATAGAAAAGAATTTGCACAAAACTCAATTCCTTCTCAGTTTCAGTTTGAATTATCACACCGCCCCAACGAACCTGCTTATTTTTGTAAGTACTCACATCTTTAGCCACCACACCGTAAGGCACATCAATAACCGGAATATTTTTAATAACATCTGGTAGACTAGTACAGGCACTAAGTAGGAATAAGTAACAAATTAGAGACAGGATTTTTCTCATAATTGCTTATTAAAATTTTCTTCAATAATGATTACCATCATAGCCTTTCATTCGTTGAGACAGCATGATAAATCAACTAGTTCGCTTTGATTTTACGCTTATTTATTCATCATTAAATATAATTAACCGAGGAATATTTTTTCAATGAGACTCTACAAGGCAAAAACTAGCCCTTAGCGACCATTGGAAGGTATAATTGCCAACCTGTATTAGAGCACCACATATTTAATTCATGATGATTGCAAGATTAACCGGATGTCGCTAGACGTTAATAAAAATTACGACATGCAACCTGTGCTTGAGTTTAAAAGCAGCACTTTTTTTGTACTAGTGCTGATAATCCATAGTAATGATTTGATGATGATCGAGCAAAAGCTTCGTGAGAAAACATCACAAGCTCAGGATTTCTTTAGAAATTCACCAATCATTCTTGATGTACGTGAGCTTAATCAACAAAGTCATGGAATTGATATCATCAAGCTCATTAATCTGATACGCAGTATCGGCCTATTTCCAGTTGGAATTCGAGGGGGAGACGATCAGCAAAATCTTCAAGCGGCTTCTCTATTCATTCCCGTAGATATGTCACAAAGCAGCGCAAGTTCTCAAGCTGAGATACAAAAAACTGTCACCTCATCACCATCAGCCACTTCACATGAAGTCATCAAAGAAATTGTTGTAAGTACTGCGACTACACTGATTAATCAACCGGTTCGTTCAGGTCAGCGCATCTACGCTTCAGGAGATTTAATTATTTTAACGCAAGTCAGCGCAGGCGCTGAAATAATGGCTGAAGGAAACATCCATGTTTACAATACATTAAGGGGTAGAGCCTTAGCAGGCGTGCAAGGAAACAGAGACGCTCGAATCTTTTGCTCTGATTTACAAGCAGAGCTGATTTCTATCGCGGGGGATTATAAAACCAGCGAAGATCTAAAAGATATAACCCCGAGGAAACCGGTACAAATCTATTTACAAGATCAGGCATTGATTATTAAAGAGTTAATATAGCTTCATTTTTAGCAAAGGAGAGTCAATTGGCTAGAATCATCGTCGTAACATCAGGCAAAGGAGGCGTTGGCAAAACAACAACGAGCGCAGCGATTGCCATGGGGCTTGCAAAAAGAGGGCACAAGACTGCTGTAATTGATTTCGATGTTGGTTTACGCAATCTTGATTTAATTATGGGTTGTGAACGACGAGTTGTTTATGATTTTATTAATGTAATCAATGGAGAAGCAAATCTAAATCAAGCTTTAATTCGGGATAAAAACTGTAATTTGCTTTATATCTTGCCCGCATCACAAACTCGGGATAAAGATGCTTTAAGTATAGAGGGTGTCGGTAAGGTGCTCGAAGAATTAGCCAAAGATTTTCAATACATTGTTTGTGATTCTCCAGCCGGTATCGAAAAAGGGGCTTACTTAGCCATGTACTACGCGGATGATGCATTTGTGGTTACCAACCCTGAGGTCTCATCTGTTAGAGATTCAGATCGCATGCTTGGAATTTTAGCCAGCAAATCAAGGCGCGCTGAACTGGGGATGGAGCCGATCAAAGAATTTTTGTTGCTGACTCGCTATGATCCAAATCGAGTGGAGTCCGGAGAAATGCTTAGTCTGGAAGATGTGCAAGAAATTTTGTCTTTGCACCTGCTTGGTATCATTCCGGAATCAAAATCGGTTCTTACAGCATCAAATGCAGGTGTACCGGTCATTCTAGATGAAAAAAGTGATGCGGGTATGGCTTATGCTGATGTTGTTGCTCGATATCTCGGTGAGAAAAGACCACATCGCTTTATCGAAAGCAAGAAAGGATTTCTCAGGAAGCTTTTTGGAGGAAAATAATGAGTCTACTCGATTACTTTAGATCATCTAAGTCTAAAACAGCGTCTATTGCCAAAGAAAGATTGCAGATTCTTGTAGCGCATGAGCGTTATTATCGAAATAAACCTTCCTATTTACCTCAGTTGCAAGAAGAATTACTTGAGGTAATACGAAAATATGTCAATGTTGATCAAGATGCCATCTCAGTCAAATTTGAACAAGATGAAAATCAAGAAACGCTCGAACTTAATATTGTTTTGCCTGAATCCCAAAATAACAAAAGCCCATTAGAAATTTAATATATCAGGGTTATCTGATAAAAAAACGACTAACGCTATTTTGATTATCCGTGTTCAAGAAACGATATATTTTGTATCGTGTAGCATTTTGTTAAGTACGATTCTGTTACTTGGAGGCTGTGCTTCATTGGAGAAGCACAGTGTTGTCAAAACGATTGTTTTAGAACCAGAGGCAGAAAAAGCACGCGACTTAACTAATTTCGATTTGATCGGAAGAATTTCTGTCAAAACAAATAATGACGGATTTTCAGGTGGAATTCGTTGGCAGCATAAAAATCATTTCCATCATCTGTTACTACTCTCGCCAATTGGCCAGGTTGTTGCTCAGATAGCACAGGATGATCAAGGAATTCAGCTCATAACCTCAGATCAGAAAATATACTATGCAGCGAGTATCGAAGCGTTGACCGAGCAAGTATTCGGTTGGAAACTTCCGATTATAGGACTTGAGTATTGGATAATGGGCAGGGCGAATCCCCTGATCGTTGCAGAAATTGACATGGATCGCGATGATCAAGTTATTGCGATAAGGCAAGATGGTTGGGAAATAACTTATTTGGATTATTTTTCTCGCTCAGTACCACAACATAATAAAGTAAAAAGCGCCCCTCGAATAATCGAATTAAATTACCCTAACCTAAAATTAAAACTCGTCATTGATAGCTGGAAAAACATTAATTGACGATCATCTCAGTGATAAGATGCTATTCTGCGAACTAACAAAATAATATGCAATTTTACCCAGCACCCGCTAAACTCAATTTGTTTTTGCATATTATCGGCCGGCGTGCTGATGGATATCATCTATTACAAACTATCTTTAGGTTTATTGATCTCAATGATCGATTAGGTTTCAATTTAAGAAGCGATGGCATCATCCAATTACAAACTCCGCTAGCAGGGGTTGCAGCAGAACAGAATTTGTGTATTCGAGCTGCAAAATTACTTCGGGCAGAAGGCTCTGTAAATCAAGGTGTTGATATTTATCTTGAGAAACATATTCCAATGGGCGGGGGGCTAGGTGGTGGAAGCTCGGATGCAGCGACAACGTTAATCATGCTTAATTCTTTATGGGGTTTAAATTGGCACAGGGATCGTTTAATGGAGCTTGGGTTAAAATTAGGTGCTGACGTTCCAGTTTTTATTTATGGCAATAATGCATTCGCTGAAGGTGTAGGAGAAAAACTTTCCGCAGTTGATCTCCCTAATGCTTGGTATTTAGTCCTGATGCCCCCAGTTCACGTCTCAACCGCCCAGATTTTTGCAAGTAATGAATTGACGCGCAACACAATTCCGATCACAATACCGCCCTTTTCCATCCGTGATGGACATAATGATCTTGAACCAGTAGTTTGCCGTATGTACTCTGATGTGGCAAAATGTATAGATTGGTTAAAAAAATTAGATAATACAACTTTGGTAGCAATGACTGGATCTGGAGCTTCTGTATTTGCGGAATTTGAGACAGAAGCACAAGCTAAAGAAGCCTATCTTCGCTTACCAGACGGGGTAAATGCTGTGGTCGCAAAAGGATTAACTAAACATCCGTTAAAGGATTTTTATCGTTAATGATAATTGGGGAGTCGCCAAGTGGTAAGGCACCGGATTTTGATTCCGGCATTCGTAGGTTCGATCCCTACCTCCCCAGCCAACTACGGTTCATTGCTTAGTATTAGCCTTATTTATTTGCATATAGTTTTATCTTTAACCTGATAATTGTTTTCAAAGAAAGCTTGTTTACTCCCATCTGTTTTCCGTTGATATAAAAATAATAAATTGTGTCTTATGATAGCTTAATGGTTTTTACGGGTACGGCTCATCCTAAATTGGCTCAGGATGTAGTGAAGTACCTTAATATCCATCTAGGCCGAGCTACAGTATCTCGGTTTAGTGATGGTGAAATCATGGTGGAAATACTCGAGAATGTTCGAGGTAAGGATGTATTCGTCCTTCAATCAACTTGTGTACCAACAAACGATAGCCTAATGGAAATTTTGGTAATCGTTGATGCCCTGAAACGAGCTTCTGCGGGACGTATAACCGCCGCAATACCCTATTTTGGTTATGCACGGCAAGATCGGCGTCCACGGTCAGCGCGCGTTGCCATTACAGCAAAAGTAGTTGCTAATATGTTAACCACTGTAGGTATCGATCGGTTACTGACGATGGACTTACACTCAGATCAAATCCAAGGCTTTTTCGATATCCCAGTGGATAATATCTATGGAATGCCCATATTGCTTGGGGATGTTTGGAAACATAATTATCAGAATTTAATTGTTGTATCACCTGATGTTGGTGGTGTCGTGAGGGCAAGGCACATGGCAAAGCGGCTCGAGTGCGACCTGGCGATTATTGATAAAAGACGCCCTAAACCCAATGAATCAAAAGTAATGAACATTATCGGTGAAGTTAAAGGGCGAACCTGCGTCATTATCGATGATATGGTAGATACAGCTAATACGCTGTGTGAAGCTGCTAGAGCTTTGAAGGATGAAGGCGCTCAGAGCGTCGTTGCTTATTCAACGCATGCAGTTTTATCAGGAAAAGCAGTAGAACGTATTGCAAGTTCGCAACTCGATAAAATCGTTGTAACCGACACAATACCACTTTCTGATGAGGCCAAAGCCTGTGATCGCATTTGTCAGCTAAGTATCGCCAACCTTTTGGGTGAAACAATGCTAAGAATTAGTAATGAGAGCTCTTTGAGTTCTTTGTTTATGGAGTAGGTAAGTAGTTTTATTAGTGATTTTTCTGGTCGCGGATAAAATCTGTTTAGTAATTTTAGGAGAAAAAGGATGCAAATTGAAATTGATGCAAATAATCGGGCAATGCAAGGTAAGGGTGCGAGCCGCCGCCTGCGCAGAGATGGTAAAGTACCGGGTATTGTTTATGGTGGAGAAGGGCAAGCTCAGTCAATCGAATTAGATCACAACAATCTCTTTCATAAACTCAAGTTAGAAGCGTTTCACGCTTCGATTCTTTCCTTAAATCTAGATGGAAAAAAGGAGCAGGTTCTATTAAGAGATGTGCAAATGCATCCTTACAAACAGCAGGTCTTGCATGTGGATTTTCAACGCGTTGATCAAAATAGAAAAATACATATGAAGGTTCCTTTACATTTTATCAACGCTGAAATTGCTCCTGGAGTCAAGCTATCGGGCGGTTTAATTAGCCATGTGTTAACGGAAGTTGATATTTCCTGCCTACCAAAAGATCTACCTGAGTTTATCACGGCTGATTTATCAGAAATGACTGCAGGAAGTACTTTACACCTTAAAGATCTCAAACTGCCTAACGGGGTTGAAATCATTGCATTAAGTAAAGGCGATGATTTACCAGTTGCTACACTGACCGTTAAACGAGCTGAAGAAGGAGCTGAAGAAGGAAGTTCAGCGACCCCAGCTGCCTAGCAACGACAAGCACTAGCGCAAGGAACGATTTCTACCTTTACAAGGTTGGCTTCGTTCCTTGCACTATCAATGAATCAATTTTCTATTCGATGACGAGCAGTAAGGTTTTGTACTTTTCAGTAATAAACCCTGCCTACTGATTTTGTTTAATAACCAATGAAGCTAATTGTAGGTTTAGGAAACCCAGGCGAAAAATATGCCCTGACTCGCCACAATATAGGCTTTATATGGTTACAACAGCTAGCAGCTGAACTAAAGGTTTCATTCGTATCAGAAGCAAAATTTCATGGCTTATGTGCAAGTGGAATCTACCAAGGAGAACCTTTCCGATTACTGATGCCACAAACCTACATGAATGCAAGTGGAATGGCGGTTGCCTCGTTATGTCGTTTTTACCAATGTAACCCTGAGCAAATACTGGTTATTCACGATGAGCTGGATTTACCGCCAGGTACAATCAAGCTAAAGCTTGGCGGTGGATCGGGAGGACATAATGGGTTAAAAGATATTATTACTCGACTAGGTGATAAAGATTTTTGGCGATTACGAATAGGGATTGGTCATCCAGGGGATAGAGCTGCGGTAGTTGATTATGTGCTACGCCCTCCCAGTAAGCAAGAAGCAGTTCTCATCGATGAAAGCATAAGCAGGAGCCTAACCTTATGCCAGCTATTACTCAGCGGTGATTATATGGCTGCTATGCAAAAATTGCATAGCAGCCAATAATATTAATGATTGCAAGCTTATACCAGACACTAAATAGCAATTTTTTTAATAATTACACCTTAATATGAGCCTAAAATGCGGTATTGTCGGTCTACCTAATGTAGGTAAATCTACACTTTTCAATGCCTTAACGAAAGCGGGTATTGCAGCTGAAAATTATCCTTTCTGTACCATTGACCCCAATGTCGGCATTGTTGAGGTGCCAGATCCACGGTTAATAAAACTCAGTGAGATTGTTAAGCCTAAAGTTGTACAATCTGCAACAGTTGAGTTTGTTGATATCGCTGGATTAGTTGCAGGGGCTTCTCGTGGAGAAGGACTAGGAAACAAATTTCTTGCGAATATCCGTGAAACCGATGGTATCGTTCATATGGTACGCTGCTTTGCTAACGATAATATCGTTCATGTGGCTGGTAGAATCGATCCAATCTCCGATATTGAAGTGATTCAAACTGAACTTGCCTTGGCCGATCTTGCAACCGTTGAGAAAGCCGTACAAAGAGAATCGAAATTAGCTAAATCCGGTAATAAAGAAAGCATTCGTAACGTAACCGTTCTAGAAGGTCTGCATAATCACCTTGACCAAAATAAACCAGCGCGTAACTTTAAATTCGAAGATGCACAGCATGCGCTGATAAAATCATTGTGCCTATTAACAATGAAACCAACGATTTACGTTACAAATGTTGCTGATACAGGTTTTCAAGATAACCCTTTGGTAAAAAGCGTCCAAGACTATGCAGCTCAAGAAGGCGCACCGGTTGTAGTTATTTGTGCATCTCTGGAAGCTGAAATTGCGGATTTATCAGATGACGACAAGCAGGTATTCTTAGCCGATCTCAACCTTACCGAACCGGGACTAAATCGCCTCATTCGGGCCGCTTATCAGCTCTTAGGACTCCAAACTTATTTTACTGCAGGCGTTAAGGAAGTACGTGCTTGGACCTTTCATAGCGGTGATACGGCACCCCAAGCAGCGGGCGTCATTCATTCAGATTTTGAGCGTGGCTTCATTCGAGCAGAAGTGATTGCCTACGATGATTATGTGACCTACAACGGCGAACAGGGTGCGAAAGAAGCAGGAAAAATGCGCTTGGAAGGTAAAGAGTATATGGTGCAAGATGGTGATGTTGTTCATTTCCACTTTAATGTATAACAAAGGCAAAGGTGGTCTTTTTATTTTTAACTTAGAAGCTCACTCCCCTCTTACCTGATTTAGGGAAGCTTATTTCAAGATATTTTCAACCCATTCCATCTGTTTCGGGAGGCAGATTGTTTTTAGATCATATTTCTCGTAAATAAGTGCTCTTGCATTAGCTCCAAGGCGTTGCCTTTCATCAGGATTATCAAGTAATGAACTGATTTCATCCGCAAGCGCTTTATAGTCAAAAAAATTGATTAGTCGACCCGTTTCATTATGAATAATTGCATCATGTACAGGGGAGGTATCGCTTGCAACGATTGCACAACCAATACTCATCGCTTCGAGTAAACTCCATTAAAGTACAAAAGGATAGGTTAAATAAACGTGCAGCGAGGAACATTGAAGTAAAGTAACAAAATGCTGGTAGGGTAAGTTACCCATAAAATGCACTCGGGACCAGTCGGCCTCACTAATTTGTGGGCGTACCTCATCAATGAATCGTTCTTTCCAGCTCTTCGATCCTAATGGTTTTGCGCCATAACTGGTGCCATCGCCACCCACGAGTAAAACCCTTGCCTGTGGACGCTGTTTGAGCAATCTTGGTAAACATCGCATAAATGTATGGTAGCCTCGATACGGCTCCAAGTTGCGATTCACAAAAGTAATGATTTCATCTTCTCTTGACAAGGTAAGTAAATCACCCGAATTTATCTTCAGTGTAAGCGTGGCACTGGGATTGGGTTGCAAAAGGGTCGAATCGATTCCATCATGGATAACACTAATTCTATCCCGAAACAACTCAGGAAAAGTGCTCGCCTGCCAATCAGTTGGTGAAATCCCAGCATCGAAAGTGCTCAACTGAATAAGTGTATTGGTATTTTTTAGCCGTATTCGACTAGCAAGCGCAGGATCAGTATTAGGAAACTCGGGGTCAAAACCAACATCAGCACCTTCCGCACGATAGAAGAACTCACAATACAGCCCTAGTTTTGCGTCAGGCCAAACATCTTTAAGCGCTAAACTTTCTCCCCATCCCGGATGGGCAATGATGACATCAGGTGTAAAACCTTGTTGCCGTAAATTAAACGCTGCATATAATGTCGCTTCACCTCTAATCACTTGTGCCTCAAAATCGATGATCCAGGGATGAATACCTTTTGTAGATGCTTTTTGTAACGCGTAGTGGTTAACCGGAATCCCCTGCCAATTATCTGCCAGACGAGCGTTTAAGGTTAGTATTCTGACCTGATGTTGCTTAGCAAGGGTCGGGGCAAGATACTTAAATTGTGCAGGAAAATTTTGATGTATGAATAAAATACGCATTATTGCCGGATCTGCGGCAATAATTGCCGCTTTGGATCCAAATTATTCTACTTCCAAGCTATTTTATCTTTAGTTTCTTTCTATCTTTGAGCATTGCAACTATCCTAGCCAATTATACTTTCGCTAAGACAGTTGCACTACCAATAATACACTGACAAAGCTATTTACTTTGATTGAATACCCCTGTAGTAGCAAATGAAGCCAAATTGATATCAAGCAAATAATTTGTTGGATTTTGCTGATATCCACTACCCAAGTAGGATTTAAGCTGTGCCTTAATGTCATCAGAAACCTTAGGGTTGTCTAATATTGCTTGCACATTCGCATCAGTGATGCCATATCGAGCAATACCACCTCCTACTCCTGTTGCGCTATTAGAAATATCGGTGAGTGGCATGCCATTGGCTGCCTGAGCCGCAAGAATCTGTGCTCCATTTTTACTTTCCCTTACTAACAAATTGCCATGCTGGGCAACAACTTCTTCAGCACTACGAGTAGCGTAATTCGGATTGATTCTTGCAGAGGGGTTTGAAAATAACTGCCCCAATGCTTGATTGTTTGCAGTAGCTGGGCTCTCTGCATTCAGAATCGTATTAAAATCACGAAGATCATCATTGGCACCAACACTGCCATACAAGAAATCAGAAGCTTCGCCCACATTCATTGCTATACCACGGGTATGCATGAAATCCAACAGCTCCTTAATACTATCCGGTTTTCCACCAGACCACGTAGCCGAGCTCAATCCTGTATTTGATTCATGTGTGGATTCTTCAGATGAGATTTTTTGAGCGATATTCTGACCCGCATTAATGGGTAAGAAACTACTCACCGCTGTATTATTTAGTGCTTTTTCTGTCGCTAATTCCGTCGTATGCTTTTCCTCGTTTTGTAAACGCGTTGAGAGGTAATCCGCTGCGGAACTGATTAATTTCTGGATAGGTTGAACGTCTCTCGAAGATGCGATGGGGCGATCGAGCGTTAACGAATGGGTATTTTGTGATGATCCGTTTTTAATTGCTTTCTCACTGGGGCTAGATAGAAGATCCTGCACAGTTTTTGACAAAACTTCTTTGAATGAGGAAACTCCAGTTACTGCATGATTATCCCGCAAAGAATTGGCTTTGTCTTTAATTGCTTGCTGCAAGCTTTGTTTAATCTGATTAAATGACGATTGATCGAAATTTATTTGCTCATGATTTATAGCCATATATCCTCCTAGTTCAACTGATCCTATTAATGTTGTCAGCTAATACTACGCAAATTATGTGCCACTCTAAAAGAAGAAATGAGCAAATCACATAAAATGGTCTCAAATTTAGACCAATCCATGCAGATTTATTTTAATAGCACTAGACTAGCAAATATGATCTGTAGCCTAGCACTATATTTTATAACCAGATCATCATACCCATTTCAAGCGGATGAGTTAATGCTGAGTGATAAGGATAGATTCGGAGATAATATTCTTGCCTCCCACAAAGTTCAGGTGCATGATTTAACTCAAACAAATGCTCCTGTGGCGAAACCATTCCAACACAATCAAATTTGAAACGTTTGAAATTGGTCAAACGCATTTTTTTATACTGACGACAAAGTAACAGTTCAACCATTACATCTTCTGGCTGTAAACCATTTAGCTTAACCGCAACCTTAAAATTCAAAAGGTCACCAAAGTTGATCTGCTTCGCAGGGGCATCCAGCCGTCTCAATGAAACTTGGTCCCAGGCTTTCCTAATCTTTGCTTTCCAGACTGCAACATTTCGAGCAATTGCATAATCATCATTTACAAACTGTGCGCCCTTATTGGTTGCAGGAATATAGAATTTCTCTACATATTCGCTGACCATGCGATTAGCACTATAACGGGGTAATAGTGAAGCCATGGAATATTTCGCCATCTTGACCCATTCTGCAGGATAGCCAAAACCATTACGACGATAATAGAGTGGAACAACTTGATCTTGTAAAATCTCATAAAAAGACTGACTCTCATCCTGATCTCGTAATACTGCTTCAGTATTTTCAGATCCAGGCTTAACTGCCCAGCCATTCTTCCCGTCATACCCTTCTCCCCACCAGCCATCTAGCACACTCAAATTAATTGTGCCATTGATACCGGCTTTCATACCCGAAGTACCACTTGCTTCCAGCGGAAAAATAGGACTATTCAACCAAACATCGACACCAGCCACGAGTCGGCGAGCCAATCGTAAATCATAGCCCTCCACTAATAAAATTCGCCCTTCGAACTCAGGCATGCGTGACACATGGCTAATCCGACGGATCAAATCTTGACCAGGAATATCAGCAGGATGCGCTTTACCAGCATAAATCAGCACGACCGGGCGATCTTGATCGAGCAAAATTTTGCGAAGCCAATCGAGATTCTCAAATAACAGAGTTGCACGCTTATAGGTAGCAAATCGGCGAGCAAATCCTAACGTCAAAATATTGGGATTATTGGGGTCAATCCATTTAAAGAGTCGATCGAGATGCGCTTCGGATCCACGATTTCGAGCATTCTGTTCCGTCAATCGGGCTCGAATCCCATAAAAAAGCTGTGATTTGAGTGTTTGCCTAACACTCCAAAATAGATGATCAGGGATAGCATCGATCTGCGACCAGAAATCTGGTTCACACATTTTATTTCGCCATTCATGGCCCAGATAGCGGTCAAATAAGACAGACCATTCCTGAGCTAAGAAAGTAGGTACATGAACGCCATTGGTGATATATGAAATTGGATTTTCTTCTGGTTCGATTTGCGGCCAAAGATCGCGACATATACTGGCAGAAACATCCCCATGAATCTTGCTAACACCGTTATGAGTTCGCGATAAGCGAATCGCGAGTGCGGTCATGTTGAAGTCTTCATTTCCGGGCATATTACCCAACGCCATGAACTCACTCCACGCAATTTTTAGATCATTACAAAATAGACCAAAATATTCTTGCATCATGGTTTGGGGAAAGTGGTCATGTCCAGCCGGAACAGCGGTGTGAGTAGTAAAAACCGTATTGGTTGCTACTGCTTCGAGGGCACTTGCAAAATCGAGGCCATGTTGAACTAGATTACGGGCACGTTCTAGCATCATGAATGCAGCATGACCTTCATTGCTGTGCCATACAGTTGGTTTGACCCCGATAGCCTGCAAAGCTCGAACACCCCCAATCCCCAGTAGAATTTCTTGCTGGATACGCATGATTTTATCGCCACCATACAATTGATGCGTGATAAGCCGGTCAGCAGCAGAGTTATCTGGCAAGTCAGTATCAAGAAGAAATAAGCTGACATGGCCAATAATGACACGCCAAACTTTTACATTAACGCTGCGACCAGGTAAATCAATGTTAATGTGTACTTCAGTTCCATCATCATGAAGCGCGGGTTCAACCGGTAAATCACCAAAGTCAGAATCATTATAAATTGCACGTTGATTACCTTGGCTATCAATCGTCTGGGAAAAATAACCTTGTCGATACAGCAATCCTACGGCAACAAACGGTAAGCATAAATCACTGGCTGCTTTACAATGATCGCCCGCTAGAATACCTAATCCACCTGAATAAACCGGTAAGCTTTCATGGAAACCAAATTCAAAGCAGAAGTAGGCAATCTGATCGCGCGATTCAAGCCCTTCAAATCGATGATATCGAGCTGGCTCTGAATGATAGGAATCATAAGCTGACAATACACTGTTATAGCTAGCCAAAAAAGTTTGATCACTTGCTGCTTTATGAAGTAGCGATTCATCAACACGTTTAAGAAATGACTTGGGATTATGTCCAACCGCTTCCCATAATCGAGAATCAATGCGAGAAAACAATGTACGCGTACTTCGATCCCAACTATACCAGAGATTATTTGCTAACTCTTCCAAGCGCGACAGACGTGGAGGTATCTTAGGGTTAATTGTTATTGTAAACACTGTTTTATTAATCATTCCGTACTCCTTCATTGAAAGCTGATCATCCGATATTGATGAAATGCTCACGATAGTATTTCAACTCGTTGATTGAATCATAAATATCCGATAGGGCTTCATGCTTACTTTCTTTATTTAGACCAGACATAATCGTGGGTTTCCAACGCTTGGCTAGCTCTTTGAGCGTACTAACATCGAGATTCCGATAATGGAAATAAGCTTCGAGTTTAGGCATGGAACGAACCAAGAATCGCCGATCCTGGCAAATCGAATTACCGCACATCGGCGATATTGCAGAGGGCACATAAGGTTGCAAGAATTTCAACATAATTTGTTCTGCTTCGACTTCAGAGAGCGTTGATGCTTTAACCTTATCAATCAGTCCAGATTTGGCATGAGTAGAACGATTCCATTTATCCATACTATCGAGAATTGAAATGGGTTGAGCAATAGCCAAAACGGGAGACTCAGCAATGGTATTTAATTGCGAATCTGTAATAACTAAAGCGATTTCGATAATGCGATCGCTATCAGGATTCAATCCTGTCATTTCCATATCGATCCAGATGAGGTTGTTGCTATCCTGTGCCATAATGAGCCTTCGTGAATTATATTAAGCGGATTGTGTCATATTGCGAGTTACACGTCACTTTTGCGTAAATGGGCGTGTGTGATTAATCTTTTTTATTTATCCACTATGCAAACTTTTACTGCTATTTTTGTTACTGCATTATTGCTTACGACACTCATCGAGCTATGGCTCGCGATTCGTCATGCTCGTCATGTTCGTTCAAATCGCGATCAAGTACCGAATGATTTTGCCTCGCAAATTGATTTGGCTTCTCATCAGAAAGCAGCCGATTATACCTGTGCTAAAACACGCTTTAGCTATCCCAGTATAATCATGCATTCACTTCTACTGCTTATATTTACGCTGGGAGGAGGGTTAAATTTAATTTCCAACTTTTGGACTGGATGGATAGAGAATCCCATTTTCCACGGCATGGCACTGATTCTAACAACGATATTTATACTCAGTGCAATCGAGATCCCTTTTAATTACTACCGAACCTTTGTGATTGAAGAACGGTTTGGCTTCAATAAAATGAGCCCTGCCATGTTTTTTTCTGATTTAATCAAGCAATACTCACTGGGATTCATTCTGGGTGGTTTATTGTTATTTTGCATGTTGTGGTTAATGGAGAAAGCAGGAGCGTATTGGTGGTTATACGCTTGGATGGCTTGGATGGGCTTTAATGTCTTGCTACTCTCAATTTATCCAACCTGGATCGCTCCGATTTTTAACAAATTTGCGCCGCTTGAAGATAATGCACTTAAAACACGTATTGAGCAGCTCATGCAAAAATGTGGTTTCAAATCCAGCGGATTGTTTGTAATGGATGGATCACGCCGTAGCAGTCACGGAAACGCCTATTTCACTGGATTTGGCAAGAATAAACGCATCGTCTTTTTCGATACGCTGCTGTCTCGCTTACAAGGGCCTGAAATTGAGGCCGTTCTTGCGCATGAATTAGGTCATTTCAAACTTCACCATGTGCTAAAGCGCATTGTATGGTCATTCATAGTAAGCCTTGTCTTTTTTGCGCTCCTCGGCTTTTTAATGCAACAAGCGTGGTTTTATGAAGGGCTAGGTGTATCTACCAATGCCCCTTCCACGGCTGCGATGGCATTATTACTCTTTTTCTTAATTATGCCCGTATTCACCTTTTTATTGCATCCTTTATCGAGTCTTTACTCACGCAAGCATGAATTTGAAGCGGATGCCTATGCAGCACAACATGCTTCAGCTAATGATCTTATTCATGCACTTGTTAAGCTTTATCAGGATAATGCAGCAACGCTGACACCGGATCCACTGCATTCTGCGTTTTACGATTCGCATCCCCCTGCAGCAACCCGCATTATGCAGCTAAAGAAACTCGCTTAGCCAATAAGGAGAATACCATGACTGATACATGTGATCTTTCCAATAAACACTGCAAACCGTGTGAAGGGGGGGTGCCCCCCTTATCGCAGCGAGAAATCGATAGCCTCTTGCAACAACTTGAACAATGGGAATATCGAAACAATACGATTCATAAAGACTTTACATTTAAAAACTACTATCAAACTATGGCATTTGTAAATGCGGTTGCCTGGTTATCTCATCGGGAAGATCACCATCCCGATATGGTGGTAGGCTATAACCACTGCCAGATCGTATACATGACGCATGCAATACAAGGTCTATCAGAAAATGATTTTATTTGTGCAGCGAAAATCGATGGACTCTTTAAAATTTGAGCGATAAACGATCATCTCCTGCTCGTAACAGCGCAACACGCATAGAAGGCCAAGTGATAGCAACCTTTGGCCGCCAATACGAAATTAAAACACGCGCAGGGTTGATTCTGACTTGTTTTATGAGAGGAAAAAAGGGGGGGATTGCCTGTGGCGATCAGGTTGAGATCCTCCCAACCACGCCTGGTCAGGGCGTCATAGAAAACGTATTGCCAAGGGTAAATTTATTCTACCGGAGCGATGCTTTTCGTCAGAAATTAATCGCTGCCAATATCACTCAACTTATTATTGTCGTTGCAACGATCCCGACCTTCAGTGAAGCCCTGATCGATCATTATCTGGTTGCTGCAGAAAACGAAAAAATTCAAGTTCTCATCGTACTGAACAAGTGTGATTTATCGGAAACAGTCCACGTAGCAACCGAGAAATTAGCGTTATACCAGCAGTTAGGCTATCCCTGCCTGAGTATAAGCGCGGTCAATGACATCAAACCACTCATGCCGTATTTGCATCAGCAAAAAAGCCTACTCATCGGCCAATCAGGTATGGGTAAGTCAACCATTATCAATGCACTCATACCCGGGGCGCAACGTGCAACCAAAGAGATTTCATTAGCACTTGATAGTGGGCGCCATACTACGACGCACGCTAGACTCTATGCAATTGATGCAGACAGCACCATCATTGATTCACCCGGAATGCAAGAATTCGGAATTAGTCACATTGATAAAGCTAATTTGGCTCGGGGATTTATTGAATTCCGCCCTTATCTGAACGGGTCATGCAAATTTAGTAATTGTCGCCATTTGACCGAGCCTGGTTGTGCTTTGTTGCTCGCAGCAAAGAAAGGTGAAATAAACGCTCGACGTTTAGCGGTTTATCAGAAAATGATGGAGGAGGCAGAACGCCGCAAAGATTGGCTAGTGCGCTCGAGCTAACTGTTGATAAATTTCGCGATAAGTAGCGGCACTGGTTTTCCAGCTGAAATCTTTGCGCATCCCATTCTTTTGTAGCTGCTCCCATATATCTTTATCTTGATAGGCCGCTACGACACGTTTTATCCCTTCGAAAAATGCATCCGGTGATAAATCATGAAACTGGAAACCACTTGCAGTGCCATTCTTTAATGCCTCGGGCGAGTAATCCACCACGGTATCAATCAAGCCACCCGTTGCATGCACGAGTGGAACCGTCCCATAGCGCTGACTGTACATTTGATTGAGTCCGCACGGTTCAAAGCGAGAGGGCATTAGAAAGCTGTCGGCACCCGCTTCCAATTGGTGCGACAGGGCCTCTTCGTAACCCACGTGAATAGCCATCCTGCCTGGAAATTGTTCGGCCAGTTGTACTAAATTTCTTTCAATCGACGCATCTCCTGCACCTAACACAGCAAGTTGCGCGGGCAATGCAAGGAGTTTAGGTGCAACCTCAAATAGCAAGTCATATCCTTTTTGATAACTAAAGCGACTGATCGCAGCGAACAGTAACTGATCAGATCGGGGCTCCAGTCCTAGCTTTTGCTGAATCGCCAGTTTATTCGCTTGCTTATTGGATAAACGACGAATGGTATACTTTTTAGTGATATGAATATCAGAAGATGGATCCCACTCGATGGTGTCAATCCCATTCACAATCCCACTGATCTGCTCTTTGCGAGCAGATAATAAACCATGCAACCCAAACCCGAGTCGTTCCTGCTGGATCTCGTGCGCATAGCTAGGGCTAACCGTTGAAATATGATCCGCATAATAAAGTCCTGCTTTAATAAATGACAAGCTTCCATAATACTCGACACCTTGGACGCTATAACTTTCAGAAGGTAGCCCAAGCTGGCTCACCAGCTCGGGTGCGAAACAACCCTGGAATGCCAAGTTATGAATTGACATTAGGGTAGGCGATTTCAAACCCCGATGAAAATGAAGGTAAGCGGGCGTCAAGCCACTTTGCCAATCATTGCAGTGAACAACATCGGGTTGCCACGTCAATGGACTGGCATCACTGCCAAGCAATGCACCCATTTTTGAGAGCAAGCCAAAACGCTGTGCATTATCGGGCCAATCGTGTCCAGCCACATCTAAATAGGGCCCTCCCGTTCTTTGATATAACGAAGGACAATCGATGACAAAAACTGGGATACTTGTTGAGGCATTGACTTGCAGGTTGGCTGATAATAACTTAGCAGGGGGAAAATGAGCTAAACCATTGAATTCAGCTACCTTTCGTTTATATTTTAATCCTGCAAGCACTTGCGGATAACCAGGAATGAGGATGCGAACATCAACTTGTTGTTCACGTAACGACGCTGGCAATGCCGCACTCACATCACCTAGTCCCCCAGTTTTGCATAACGGATAGACTTCCGGCGTAACGAAAAGGACTTTTAGCGCATGCTTCGAGAGACGGGTAGACATTTATTTATTAAATGTATTGATCTATCAACGATTTCAATTCGCTATGTTGCTATTTTCTTTGAAATAATTGATTAACCCATTGGTTGATGCATCATGAGCAGTAACTTTCTGGTCGGTTTTCAAATCAGTCATAATCTTGTTAGCAAGCTGCTTTCCTAATTCTACACCCCATTGATCAAATGGATTGATGTTCCAAATGACACTTTGCACGAAAACTTTGTGCTCATAGAGCGCAATTAACGAACCCAATGCTGTTGGGTCAAGTTTTTTGAATAAAATCGACGTCGTCGCATGATTACCCGCAAAAACCCGATGCGGTGCCAATTGTTCAATTTCAGAAAGCGTATAACCTTGCGATTGTAATTCTACTCGCACTTCGTCAACAGTCTTGCCAAGCATCAATGCTTCTGTTTGTGCAAAAAAATTAGCTAACAATAATTGATGATGGTGATCCACGGCATAATGACTCTGGCAAGGCGCTAAGAAGTCCGCGGTTACAGTCGGTGTTCCTTGGTGGAGTAGCTGATAAAAAGCATGCTGGCCGTTAGTTCCCGATTCCCCCCAGACAACGGTACCAGTTTGGTAGTCAACTCGTGTTCCATCTCGGGTAACACGTTTACCATTACTTTCCATTTCAAGTTGCTGTAGATACGCTGGAAATCGATGCAGCGACTGATCGTACGGTAAAACAGCGTGGCTAGCTGCGCCCAGAAAGTTAATCTGCCAAATTCCGATTAAGCCCAAAATTACCGGTAGATTTCCAGCGAAAGGTGTTGTCAGGAAATGTTGGTCCATTTGCCGCCCACCTGATAACAAATCATAAAAATGCTGCATACCCAGGGTCAAGGCAATCGGTAATCCAATCGCAGACCACAGAGAGTAACGCCCCCCGACCCAATCCCAGAAAACAAACATATTGGCAGGATCGATTCCAAATTGTTGGACCGCTTTTTGATTCGTTGAAACTGCTACAAAATGACGTGCAATCTCCTTTTCAGAACCGCCCTGTGTCAAAAACCAGGTACGCGCTGCATGGGCGTTAGCTATAGTTTCTAGTGTCGTAAAGGTTTTTGAAGCGATTACGAATAACGTCGTTGCTGGATTTAACGCTTTTAGTGTTTCGGCAAGATGTGCCCCATCAATATTCGATACGAAATGAGGCGTTATTTGCCCATTCCAGTAAGGCTTTAACGCTTCTGTGACCATGACTGGCCCAAGATCAGAACCACCAATACCAATATTGACCACATCGGTGAAAGTTAACCCTGAGTAACCACGATGAATACCCTGATGAACTGCTTGTGTAAAGCTTTCCATTTGCTGCAAAACTTGCTTTACCGCTGGCAAAATATCCACACTTTCAGTCGTAACTGTTTGATTAGCCCTTAATGCGATATGCAGGGCGGCACGATGCTCTGTAACGTTGATTTTCTCCCCTTGAAACATTTGAGTGATCCAATCACTCAATTTTTGCTGTGTTGCAAGCTGAAACAATAAATTCATGGTTTCATTCGTTACAGGTTGCTTACTAAAATCAAGCAAGAAATCATTAAAACGAATCGAGAATTTTTCGAAACGATGTGGATCTTCTGCAAACAAGCTACGTAAGTGCTGCGATTCAAGCTTAGATTGATGTGTTTTTAAAGCAAGCCATGCGGGTGACTGGGTCAAGGATGTGATCATCGTAGCATCTACCTTTTCAATTTAACTGTGCAAACGAGGGTAATCGCTCAAAAATGGCTGCAATTCCTTGCCCACCGCCGATACACATCGTCACCAATGCATAGCGCCCCTTGATACGATGCAGTTCATAAAGGGCCTTGATCGTCAGAACACATCCCGTAGCACCGATTGGATGTCCGAAAGCAACAGCCCCGCCATTGGGATTGGTTTTGATCGGATCGAAACCAAGCTCGCAAGCAACTGCACAGGCCTGTACAGCAAAAGCTTCGTTTGATTCGATAACATCCATATCATCAATCGTTAAACAAGCACGGTGTAGTGCTTGATGCACTGCTGGAACAGGGCCTATCCCCATATACCGAGGATCAACACCGGCATAGCCATAAGCTACTAATCGTGCGATGGGTTGCAAATGATCTTTTTCTGCGATTGCCGCATCACAAAGCACAACAGCCGCTGCGCCATCGTTGATACCTGAAGCATTACCCGCGGTAACCGTGCCATTTTCCTGGAAAACACTGGGTAAGTTTGATAATTTTTCCGAATCGATAGAGTCACGGGGATGTTCATCAGTATCAAAAACAACTACTTTGCCACGCGATGATATTTCAATCGGTAAAATTTGCGAGGTAAAGTAACCGTTACGAATCGCCTGTATCGCACGTCGATGGCTTTCCAGCGCAAACTGATCTTGTTTCTCACGCCCAATATTCCATTTTGCCGCGATATTTTCGGCTGTATTTCCCATATGAACTTGATCGAAGGGATCAGTTAAAGCACCAACCATCATATCAATCGCTGGACTATTTCTCATCCGTTGACCCCAGCGCAGCGCAGGCAAAAGATAACCTGCCCGGCTCATCGATTCTACTCCGCCTGCAATGGCAATGTCGGTATCACCCGATAGGATAGTTTGCGCTGCTGAGATAATCGCTTGCAAGCCGCTTCCACATAATCGATTTACCGATAATGCCGCAACAGATTGTGGTAGCCCCCCTTGAATAGCCGCGACTCGTGACAGATACATATCACTCGCTTCACTGTGAATGACATGGCCAAAAACCAAATGACCAATTCTCGATATATCAACCTGAGCGCGATTGACTGCTTCTCGTACGACCTTTGATGCCAGCGCAGTGGGCGGAATATCTTTGAGCGCACCGCCGTAATCCCCAATAGCAGTACGCACACCACTTAACACCATAATTTCGCGCGACATGATGAGGGTAAAAACCTTTTTATACCAACTTATTTCGATTAAAGAACATAGCGTGCAAGATCTTCGCTTTGAGCTAATTCGTTAAGTCGATTATCAACATAAGCCGCATCGATCACCAGGGTTTCGCCATCATGCTTAGCTGCATTGAATGAAATCTCTTCAAGTAATTTCTCTATCACGGTATGTAGCCGCCTTGCACCGATATTCTCAGTTTTTTCATTAACCGAAAAAGCAATTTCAGCTAATCGCTTGATTGCACTTTCCGCAAAATTCAGTATGACTCCTTCTGTTTTAAGCAGTGCTTCATACTGACGCGTCAGGCACGCATCGGTATTAGTAAGAATTTGCTCAAAATCAGCCGCTGTCAGACTTGTCAGCTCAACCCGTATCGGAAAACGTCCTTGCAACTCAGGAATAAGGTCAGAAGGTTTAGCCAAGTGAAATGCACCGCTTGCAATAAACAAGATATGATCAGTCTTAATCATGCCATATTTGGTTGATATCGTTGTGCCTTCAACCAAAGGTAATAAGTCACGTTGTACCCCTTGGCGTGAAACATCCGCCCCCGCCGTCTCGGAGCGGCTGGTGATTTTGTCGATTTCATCTAAGAATACAATTCCATTTTGCTCCACATTCTGCACGCACCTTAACTTCAATTCTTCATCATTGATGAGTCGAGCCGCTTCTTCTTCAATGAGAATTTTCTTCGCATCACGTATCATCAACTTACGTGCTTTCTTTTTGCTAGAACCCATGTTCTGGAACATACTTTGAATTTGTGAAGTCAACTCCTCCATCCCAGGCGGTGCAAAAATCTCCATGCTTGCCTGTGCACCAGCGATTTCAATTTCAATCTCTTTATTATCGAGCTCACCTTCGCGTAATTTTTTACGAAATTTCTGGCGCGTTGCGTTGGAATCCTCATTCTCAGCACGAAAATCCAGGTCACGAGCGGGGGGCAATAAAACATCAAGAATTCGTTCTTCTGCACGATCTTCGGCGAGTGGTCTCATTTTTCGTATTTCTTGCTCACGCCCCTGCTTAATTGCGGACTCAACCAAATCACGAATAATCGAGTCAACATCACGCCCCACGTAACCGACTTCAGTAAATTTAGTCGCTTCGACTTTAATAAAAGGTGCATCAGCCAATTTAGCTAGACGACGCGCAATTTCAGTTTTGCCTACCCCGGTAGGCCCAATCATGAGAATATTTTTAGGTGTGATCTCTTGACGTAATGGATCAGCAATCTGCTGGCGACGCCAGCGATTGCGCAGTGCAATTGCAACTGCACGCTTGGCATTGATTTGTCCAATAATATGTTTATCCAATTCGTGGACAATTTCTTGTGGGGTCATTTGTGACATAAATTTATTGCTTATTAAAAAATTCAATCAATTAATCGAGAGACTCGATGATATGCGCTTGATTTGTGTAAATACACAAATCTCCAGCGATGGTCAGCGCTTTCGAGACGATATCTTTAGCAGAAAGGTCTGTGTTTTCAAGCAAAGCACGCGCTGCTGATTGCGCATAGGCGCCACCACTCCCAATTGCAGCAAGACTAAGCTCCGGCTCAATCACATCACCCGCGCCAGTAATAATCAAGGTTGCTTCATGATCAGCCACAACCAGCATCGCTTCAAGACGCCGCAGCATGCGATCCGTTCGCCAATCTTTGGCTAGTTCCACCGCTGATCGCATCAAGTGACCTTGGTGCTTCTCCAATTTACCTTCAAACCGCTCAAATAGCGTGAACGCATCCGCCGTTCCTCCGGCAAACCCAGCTAATATTTTTCCATGGTAAAGCCGTCTTACTTTGCGCGCGCTCGATTTAGCAACCACGGCGCCGAGCGTAACCTGCCCATCTCCTCCTAGAGCAACTTGCTTACCGCGCCTCACTGATACGATGGTAGTCATGTTATTTATTATTAGATTAAAGTACTAATTATAGCGCTGATTCTAAGGGGGTACGAAATTGTAAAATTTTTGATCGTGTGGGGATAATTTTGATCTTGCTTGAGAGTTTCTGCTAGACTTGAAACTTTATCAATTCTATCTTAATCATGCCTAATTTAATGAGTGAGCTGCATCTAGCGACAATGACACTCTCTAATCGAATTATCATGGCACCGCTCACACGCTGTCGGGCTAGTATTGACCACGTACCTAATGCCTTGATGGCAGAATATTATGCACAACGCGCAAGCGCTGGCCTGATCATCGCTGAAGCAACTATGATCATGGCGGGCCATTCTGCTTTCTGGAAAGAACCCGGCATTTATTCTGAAGCACAAATTAACGGTTGGCAGCAGAT
Source organism: Nitrosomonas sp. (assembly GCA_008015595.1). Lineage (GTDB taxonomy): Bacteria > Pseudomonadota > Gammaproteobacteria > Burkholderiales > Nitrosomonadaceae > Nitrosomonas. Next base: position 28,279 of record SSFW01000002.1, read on the forward strand.
AACCACAGCCGTTCATCGTGCAGGGGGGAGAATCTTTTTACAACTTTGGCACGGTGGCCGTGCATGCCATCCGCTGCTTAATGGGGGTACACAGCCTGTTAGCGCGAGCGCCATTCCCATTCTAGATGATGAAGTTCACACGCCTGAAGGAAAGAAACCATACGTTACTCCGCGTGAAATCGCTGATAGTGAAATACCTTCCATTATCACCGGATTTAAAACTGCTGCTGAAAATGCAAAAGCTGCTGGTTTTGATGGTGTTGAAATTCATGGTGCCAATGGATATCTACTGGATCAATTTTTACGCGATGGCGCAAACAAACGCCATGGTCCTTATGGGGGATCAATAGAAAAACGAGCCAGACTCATGCTGGAAGTCATTGAAGCGGTCAGTCAGGTCTGGGAAAGCCACAAAGTGGGGTTACGCATCTCACCGCTTAACAGCTACAACGATATGATTGATAGCGATCCAATAAGTTTGACTCGGTGGTTAGCAAGTCATTTAAATGATTATAATCTTGCTTATTTACATTTGATTCGAGGCGATATCTTGCAGAAACAAAAAGGGGATATCATTACACCTGCACGCACTCATTATAAGGGTATCTTAATCGGTAACCAAGGCTATACTTCCCAAGAAGCTGAGTATGCCGTCAAAGAAGGCATCGTCGATGCAATCGCTTTTGGAGTCCCCTTTATCGCTAATCCTGATTTACCGTTGCGAATTAAAAACAAAGCACCGCTCAATCAAGCAAATCCAGCTAGGTTTTATACATCTGGACCTGAAGGTTATACCGATTATCCTTTTTGGCAACCTTAATTTTAGTTTAACAACCGATTGATGCGATGCTTACTAACACTTACACCAGGCTTTTCTTTATAGGTATAAATTTAACCTGAAATTTTACGCCCATCCCAACTATACTCCCCAGCACCATGAACAGCGAGTAACAGTAACCCACCCGTAATCGCAATATTTTTCATGAACATGATCATTTGCATATGATCAGAGAAATTGCTGTGAAAAATTATCCCGGCTAATACTGTAAATGAAGCCAATGCAATCGCAGCCCATCGAGTCTGCCATCCTATAGCAATTGCTAAACCACCACTTATTTCAATGAGTATTACCAATGGTAGAAGCATACTGGGAACTCCCATGGTTTCCATGTAGCTTTGTGTACCTTCGTATCCAGTTATTTTGAATATCCCTGATAGTAAGAAAATTTGTGCGAGAAATACTCGAGCCAGCATTTGACTATACTTTTTCATTTGAATCTCCTTATAGAATATTAATCATCTAATGATTTTGGTTTACCCAAGCACGTTCACAGACAAACTGATTGGACTGAAAATCTTTCATTGCCTGATCGATTTGTTCTTTGGTGCTCATCACAAAAGGACCATACCGTACGATTGGTTCGTGAATGGGTTTGCCGCTCACCACAATAAAGCGTGCTCCTTTATTTCCTGCAAGAAATGTAATGGGGTTATTATCCGATACGTCTAAGATCACAAGAGAATGGCGCTGTACTGCTTGACTAGCAAGTTGACCATACCCTTCAAAAACATAAATAAAGCTACTATTGTCGTTTGGCAGGTCATATCGAAAAGCTTTATCCGGTTGTAATTGCACATCAAGATACGTTACCTCAGTAACGGGGTCGATAATAGGCGCATTGACCCCTTCAAAGTGGCCAACGAGTACTTTCACCGTGTATTCTGGAAACCTTAATACCGGAAACATCTTCTCGCTATACTCCCTATATTCTGGGCGATCCATCTTATGGGCTGCTGGCAAATTGATCCACAGCTGAAAACCGCGCATCAAACCCAATTGCTGTTTTGGCATTTCTGAATGGATAACACCGCTAGCTGCTTTCATCCATTGTGCAGATCCTGGATAAAGCTCTCCGTGATTACCCATACTGTCATGATGCGTCATATGCCCATCAATCATATAAGTAAAGGTACTAAATCCTCGATGCGGATGAGCTGGGAATCCAGCAAGGTAGTCCTGTGGTTGATCGCTACTAATATGATCCAGCAATAGAAATGGATCATAATGACGCAACATCGGTGTACCGATCGTGCGATTTACAATCACGCCTGCTCCTTCTCGTATGCTCGTTGCAGGAATGATACGAGAAGCTTCACTTAATTTATTCATGCTGCGCTCTCCTTATATCAATGATTTATAAAATATTGTCAGGAAGTATTATTATCGTTGTTAAAATAAGAATAAAGACTCGATAATAGAATTAATATTTCTTAAATAAGCAACAATAAAACCATTTTATGGATCGTTTTGAAAATATGAGCATGTTTATCAGCGTTGTAGAGGCAGGTGGCATCAGCGCTGCAGCAACTCGGATGAATATTGCAAAATCAGTAATCAGCCGGCGTTTGAAAGAACTCGAAGCGTACCTTGGGGTTGAATTGTTTCACCGTACTACCCGACGAATGAATCTGACGGATAGTGGGCGCGCTTTTTACCAACAATCGGTTCGTATTCTTGCTGATCTTATCGAAGCAGAACATGCTACATCCCGATTCCATGGCGCTTTAAAGGGTAGTTTAAAAGTTGCGTTACCACTCAGCTTTGGTTTGATGCACCTAGGACCTGCAATCAATGCATTTCTCGAAATCCACCCGGAGATTAGATTTGATTTAGATTTTAATGATCGACAAGTAGATTTGCTGGCAGAGGGTTTTGATTTAGCAATCCGTATCGCCAATTTACCGGATTCAAGTTTGATCGCACGGCGAATTGCGCCCATCAATGTAATTTTGTGTGCCAGCCCAGCTTATCTTGATCGGAACGGTAAACCAGATTCACCGGCAGCACTTGCCCATCACCAGTGTCTTGTATATAACTTGACTAGTAATTTTGAATATTGGAATCTGCGCGATACTGAAGATCAAGTAACAAGAGTAAAAATAACGCCTTATCTAAAAGCAAGCAATGGTGAATTTCTTCGTGATGCTGCAGTTAATGGGCTGGGGATTGCATTAATCCCCACATTCATTGCGTACCAGGAAATTGAAAAGGGTGTTTTAGTACCGATTCTCGATAAATACCACTATTCCTCACTGGCAGTCTATGCAATCTATCCACAAACCCGACACCTTTCGCAACGTGTCAGAGCATTTATTGATTTTCTAATCAAACGGTTTGAAGAATCTCCCTATTGGGATAGTTATTTAAAAAACCATGAATAAATTGCCAAAGGCTAGGGAGAAACTAACCTAGTTAAATGGTTGAATGACCTTAGACAATTGACTAGATGACAGTCCAAGGTAATTCTTTGTTAAAAATATTTTGCTCGTTAATTGCACCCTGTACCAACAAAATCCACTTCCCAATTGGACGATTTACCACGTTGTTTCATAACCACATTATACTCACTGCCACTGACTTCGACGCACGGTATCACAAGCTCGCCCGACGTTAGATTCGCACGTGCTCGATACGGAGTAAAAGGCCCATCAGGTAGGCATGCTGTGACATCATATTTAGCATAACCCGTTGTAGCTGAACTATTTTCGGTGCTTGAAGTAGCAACATAGGCGTGAGTGCCAATTATTTTTACATCAATAGCACCTGGAATAGGAATTGCAATACTAGGTGATGAACCAGCTACAAAAATTCCATTCTCAAAGCGACATGATAACGCTTGGACAGGCGAATCCGGTAAAACGGTGAGTTGATTATCAGCCGCAATAAAAATCGCGCGCCCTTTGAAAACTGACATAGGGTCAGCCAGACTAAAAGACATCAAAGATAAACCTAATATTGCAGAACATACTAATAATAAACTTTTCATCTTTTCTCCCCTAAAATTTAATAACGCTAATTTCCCCAAACTTAATAGCCAGGAGGTGGCGGTGGTGGATTACCAGGCGGGGGAGGAGGCGGTTGAAATTTTCCAGAACCGGTGCGTGGTGGCGGTGGTGGATAGCGATTACTGCCGCCATCCGTATATTCTGTCGCAAAACGACCCGGCGCAGGAATACGGTGACCGTTTGCATACATACACTGCAAGTAACCCATATCGTACCGTTGCTGTCCTAAGTATCCAGAAGTTTGAGCTGAGCTGCTCCCACCTAACGCACCAGCTAACAACCCGGTTCCCGCACCAATTGCAGCACCTTCCCCTCCGCCAATCGCTACTCCAGCGGCTGCACCTAGTGCAGCACCCAGTGCAGCACTCTCCATACCACTGGTAATTGCAGCTTGCCGTGGTGTCCGTCCACTGACTTGCTCAGCAGCATATTGCTTACATAGATAGTCATCATTGCGAAATTGCTCAAAAGTTTTACCTGATCCGGGCAATACCAAAACACTGGGTCCCGACGGAATATGCACACAAGCCACAAGCAAGGCAGTTGAGCATAACATTACCGATTTGGCGAATTTCAACATGACCTATTTTCCTTTGAAAATTTGATTATGAAGCAGGTTGGGGCAAAACTTTTAACCATCCCCCCGGACATTTTTTAACGTAAGGATAATACCCTTCTGGATTACGACAATAATGCCAATAGTTTGTTTTAGGTGCGGGGGCACTGCGTGTATAGCTCCTTTGTTGAATATAAGTTGGTTTTCTCGCTGGCGTCATCACCATGGGCGATGAAACTAATGGAACAGCCGGTGCAAACGCTGAAAAACCACCATAAGGATACCCAAAACGGTTGAAAGGAGAAAATCCAACAAAGCTATTATAGAAACCAACGCCACCAAAACTATTGTAATAACCAAATCCACCAAATGGATAACCAAAGCCATAGTACCCAAATCCACCGAAAGGGGCAAACGGTGAGAACGGACCAAATCCCAAGCCTAATCCCAACCCAACTCCAAGTCCGAGTCCAAATCCATCGTGATGATGGTGATGTCCATGATTTAACCCCCAATCGTTGTGATGATGCCCTGAATTTTGGTCAGTATTAATATTATTTTGGACATTAACATTTTGATTAGCATTATCCGTTGAATTCACGTTATCTTGATTCGTTTGATCGGTTTGAGTACTATCTCCGCCTGAAGCAGATTGATCTGATTGATTCGCATCACCGGCCTGTGTTCCAGGTTCAGTTTGATTATCGCTCGCACTGTTGTCAGTCGATTGATCAGTCGCAGTATTATCCGCTGTATCTGCAGTCTGTCCTGTTGATTCAGTTTTGGCTTCACTACTTCCTTGATCAACTGTTTCACTCGATTCTTGTGATTGATCATTTGTAGCAGATGAATCACCCGCTTCTGGTGATTCCTGAGCTGGTTGCTCGACAGCATCTGCAGAAGTTGAGCTAGCATCAGCAGGTGAATTATCCTCGATTGATTCGCCTAATGTCGATCCATCAGCTTCAGGAGACTCATTAGCGCCGTCAAAATCTCCGCTATCGAAATCACCACCGTCAAAATCACTACCATCAAAGCTGCCGCCGTCGAAATCGCCACCATCGAAATCACCGCCGTCGAGATCGCCACCATCGAAATCACCACCGTCGAAGCCACCACCATCGAAATCACCACCGTCGAAGCCACCACCATCGAAATCACCACCATCGAAATCGCCACCGTCGAAGCCACCACCGTCGAAGCCACCACCGTCGAAGCCACCACCGTCGAAGCCACCACCATCACCCTCAGCATTGACTGAGTTTGTTGTCATTAATCCCAACATAGCAATCGCTAAGCACGTTAATTGGAATTTTTTCATTTTAGCCTCTTGGACATAATCAATTTTTCAATAGCAACATTTAATTTTCGACAGAGCCACACTTTTTAAACCCCTGAAAAAAGCGCATCGCTGTTTTCTTTATATATAGAACATACTATTAAAACCAACCTGAATAGAAGATGAATCATAAACTTATTTTTCTTGCTTGAGATCAGCAATGAATGAGCTATTCTGACTCAGTTATCGTGATTTTATAACTTTAGTGGAGCAAGGAGAAATTCAAGCTTCTTGCTTTTTAGCAAGCCTTGATAAGTATGAGGAACGTTTTAGCGTATACAGAACAATTTGAAGATAAAGCAATGTCCGCAAAATATTTCCAGCCATTGATTTTCACAATCCATCCTTGAAAGCTAAATACAAATCGACAATACCAAGTACGGGATATTTACTTAAACGCACATATTGATGGGCGAATTAGCAGAAGAAGATAGTAGTTAGATTAGAAATTAATGCGAATTCCCAGAGAAAATTCTCGCCCTCTTCGGAACTGGCGTACAACCTCATCACCTTGCTTAACAAGAAAATCATCATCAAGCAAGTTTCTCATATTGAGTCGCAAAGAAAGCCATTTATTAACATTCTGACCAACAACGAAATCAAGCATATGAAAAGGTTGCTCAAATCGATCAGGTGCGCCTAACACACCAACCGATTCAACACGTTGACTCGCGACATTATAGAGCAAAGTGGCTTGTGTTCCCCATTCTCGGTTATCGTAACCTAATTGAAAGTTAATGATGTGGCGAGAATGGCCTTGCAATGGCCTGCTCGCATTGGTTTGCACTTCAAGGCTTTTTTCATTGAGATTGACCAAGGAATCAGACCATGTGTAATTAGCACCTACTGTAAAATTCCTAAGCTGCGTATGGATGAATTCAAGATTTTTTAACCCCTCCACTTCAAACCCATATACTCGTGCATCATCAGCATTCTGGAAAGTTAATAATCCAGCATTACCCGGTACGTTAACCACCTCAACCGGTAACTTGAGATCTTTCCAGAAAAAACCGGCCAACACATTCTCATTGGGGGACAAATAATACTCCCACCGCAAATCATAATTGGTGATACTGGTTTGTTTAAGATTGGGATTACCTATCGTCTCGCGATTGGTATTTTGATCGGTAAATGGTGCAGGAGATAACTCCCTGAAGTCTGGCCTGGAAATCGTTTGACTATAACCAGCCCGTAACTGCTGCCGTTCAGAAACTGACCAAGTTGCTGATACGGAGGGCAACATATCGACACGGTCTAATTTTGACTGGATCGGCCTGTTCTGGTTACCGACTGACTGAAAGGTTTCAACCAGCATTAAATTATCTTCCCAACGTAGTCCCCCTGAAATTCGCAGCTTCTCATAAAAATTAGCATCCACTTTTCCATAGTAGGAAAGCAAGTCCTGATTGGCCCGGAAACTATCGGTTGGTCGTGTAATATCGCGAACCTGAAAACCATTGGGACCAATATACCGAGGATTCAGAATGTCTTCCAAAGAAGGTTGATTCAAAATCGTTTGATTTCTTGCATCGGGTCCAAAGGGGAAAAAAGCATAGCGTTGAATTCCCGAATGACGGGTTCGACTCTGGGTAATCATTCCACTTTCCAGTGAAAACCGATAATTAGGCGTTAACTCCACCGGAAGCTTTGCATCAACGCGCCAACTTTGATCTTTATCTTTTAAATCGAGATACATGGTTTGATTACTATCCGGTTGTCGAGAAAAAGCAAATATCTGATCATTACTCAGTAGCTGATCATAGCGATATTCCCTAAATTTCGGTTCTTCACGATTAGCCGTTGAATGGGAATACAACCAATCAATTTTTAAATCTTTTGCCCAATCCAGTGTATGGGAGCCACCCACTTGCTGCATCAATAATTGATTGGAAAATAGCCGTAGCCTCGTTCTTCGTATTTCAGTCGGATTGTTATCAGTGAATCCCTCCGAAATTCTCCCTTCATCAACCGATTGTCTTAAGAACATGGTTTTGGTAAATAATCGATGCTTATCCTTGTACTCGACATCCGCACCAAAATAGCCATTGAGCTGAACTTCACGCAATGTTCTTTTAACATCAAAGTCTTGTACCTTGAGTAATTGATCATCGCTTCGCTGTGTCGCTACAAACAGTTTACTCACTTCATTTTGATTGCGAATTTCTTGGTTCCACCCTGCCGAAGCAATATAACCTGCCCTAAAATTACCTAAGTTAAATACATCCCCCATCGCCGCCTGCATATTACCGAGCGGAGGATTATCCTTGCGTTTGATATCCCAATCCGTTGCAAGCCCCTCGCCTATTTGCTCTAATTCAGCCGGCGTTTGCCCGTTCGGATTGAAGGGCGTTTTAGGCTCCAATTTACCGCCATCTTTGACAATATCTGCGAGGGAGTTCGGCAATGCACGCGTTCCATCATCATAGCCCAGAAAACTCAGATCTCCCCCTTTGTAGGTTAATCCTTTTGCGAAGGTCGAATTGTCGATAACACCAATCGATCCATTAAAATTGAAGAAAAATTGGTCCGGGATACCTCGCGTGCGGAGCTCAATGGTACCTCCCGCAAATTCAGCGGGTCGATCTGGCGAATAAGTTTTTTGAACTAAAACACTTTCTAATACGCTCGTAGGAAAAATATCCAGTGGCACCACGCGTCGTGTGGGATCAGGGCTCGGAATCGCCGCGCCATTAACAAGCGTCGAAGAAAAACGTTCTCCCAGCCCACGAATAAAGATGAATTGACCGCCCACCAAGGTTAACCCAGATGCTCTTCGAAGCGCTGAAGCCGCATCGCCATCACCACTCCGGCTAAACTGTTCAGCACTCATGATCGTTGCAACTTCGGCTGATGACTTTTGTTCTTCAATCACAGCAGTCAAACTCCCAGCAAGATGCGGCTCCAGCACGACATATTCTGCAAGCTCTACTCCAGCCGGTGTCAGGCTAAATTTTAATTCGGTCAGCTGATCCTTATTGATTTCTACACTATCACGGGTTTGGCTGTTATAAGCGGAATGTAATAATGAGACGCTATACGCACCAATCGGAATATTAATTTGCACTCGGCCTTGATCATCGGTTCTGAGCCTCTGATTCAAACCACTAATAAATAATTGCACATCCTTGATGGGTTTTTGTGTCTCAGCTGAAACAACTTGTGCAACGATCGTACCCTCACCAGATGATTCAGCAGTAATCGGTGCCTTCTCAGCGCCTGCGAGAACGCCCGCCTCTGAGCTTTCGATATTCAATAATGTTTTTTCAGGATCATCATAAAACGTGACTAAAATTTGTACATCTTCTGTTGGACGTAAGGGCAATTCAAAAGAGAAAAATTGATCTCTTTGAGTACGAATTCTGATTTGATAGATTCCTGGTGGTAACTTACCCGCAATACTCCCATTGGCACTTGTCGTAATCGGGGAACCGTCTTTAGCAAGCCATGCATAGGACGTTGCCGAACTATCAATAAAACGAGCATCAGGACGACCAAATTGATCGCTTATCACTGATACCTCAGCACCTGAGATTGGTAAACCATCTTGGAATAAATTTATCGAAAATTGTGCGGATTCGGTACTTGCAAATGTTTCATTTGTTGTTATAACCAAAGCCATTACAAACATTAAAACCTGAATAAGCTGGATCATCTTCAATCGTTATTCTTTTTATTAAATTACTGCGAGTACAGTGGTCTATTAGGGTTAAAAGCCGGAATTTATTTATGCAAAAGGAGATTTAGCTGATGCGAGAGTAGACAGGGCAAATCGCACTGACCTACTTAAAGCAAGCCAATACTACTGATGGATTGTTAAATTAATGTGACAGAAATAAGAATGCTGGCTTAGCAGCGTGGTGGAGATGAATGACCGCGATTACGGTGTCAGGTATAAACCGATTCTTTGCCAATACACGATTGTGAAGCTAAGTAACTACCTAACTTAAGCGCATTTCCAGGGCTCTTCTTTACAGACTTCCATCAGACGACGTAATTCAATGCCTTTTTTGAATAACTCGGGTTCTGTTAAGAAATCGAGGTGCTTGCTGGCTTGCTGAAATCGTCCGCTGGAAAACTGCGCATAGGCAAGCGCATAACGAATACTCTGATCATCAAACAAGCCGACACGATATAAACTCGCTTCCATACTGGCTGCCTGATCATACTGTTTAAGGGCGAGCAGAATCGATAATCGTTGCTTGAGTTTAACTTTTTGATCATTGATTCCTGAATTGAGCATCAAAGCCTTATGCAAACGTCCCGCACGACGGTAAACTTCTGCAGCCTCAGACAATAAATCTGAATTGATACGTGCCGCCTGCTCAAGGATATGTGCTGCTGCATTCAGCATGCCTTGATCCAGATAAATATGTGCAAGCAATTTTGCGACTACCTCGTTATCTGGAAATTTCAGCCGTGCTATTTCCATGATTTTAAGGGCCTCCTGAAATTCTCGACTGAGCCTTAATGCATTACCAATCGCCACATATTCTTCTGCTTGGGCTTTCGAGCGAGCAAGATATTTTCGGCCTAGATTAGCAGCTTCCTGATACAACTGAAGCTGCACGAAATAAAAAACTTTCAATTTCAAAAAACGATAATCACTTGGAAAAAGCTGATGGCCTTTATTCAGTGTTTCGATGGCTTGCACAGTTTTTTGTAAATGCCAATAGGACTGTGCCTGGATCGATGTCAACGCGGGGTTCTTACTTTTATGTTCACCTGTTTTATCAATGACGTTGAGGACACCTTGATAATCCTTAAGTGAAAAATGAATTTGGGCTAGATAAGCATAAATAAGTGGATCTTTCTGCCCATGCTTGATCGCAGTCTGAAAACTATCTTTGGATGCGTCAAAATCATTGAGATTCATGTAGGCCAAACCCTGCAAGGTATAAAAGCGCGCTAAGTCGGTTTTTTCGTCATCTAGATTGACGCTTTGCAGTGCTAGTAATGCGCGATCATAGTGGCCATCCTTAAGCATGATAGCTGCTAACTCGATAAAATCATCAGATTGTGGTTTTTCTTCCTTCGCCAAGGCTGGCTGGAAATAACCACTAATCAGAACAATAGCAACGATTAGGGCTCGCTTTGTAGCTATGAGCATCATCAAACACCTAGCTTTCTATTCTTAAGATAAATCAAAGCGAATTTTCTGCTTAGCCCAAACCCTAACGGAATCCCCTTTATACTTGGCGGGTTCAAATTGCCACGACCGAACCCCTTGCAAAGCCGCATCGTCGAAAACACCGCTTGGATTAGACTCCAGCACTTGTACTTGTTTGACCGACCCATCGGTATCTACTAAAACAGAAAGAACAACATAACCTTTTATCCCATTCTTTTTTGCTGCGGGAGGATAGCGAAAAGAACTACGTGATTTAGGTTTTGGAGGAACATCGACAAGATCTTCTGTCATAACCGCATTACCGGTTTTGCCAAGCAAACTCTCATCAACGCCAGTCATACCACCATTATCGAAACCCAATAAACCCAGATCGATTCCTGACAAAGAAGAACCCAGACCCTTAAAGGGAGGAGGGGTATTAGAACGAACCGGTTGTTTTTTAGGTTCCACTTTCTTGATCTCTTGCTTTGGCTCCGGTGGAGGCTGTTTTACCATACTGATCTCGGTAACTTCTTGCGCAGGCGTTTTATCTAATGAATCTGCAAATTTATTCATGAGAATTACCATACCGAAGACTAAAATTGGCCCCATCAGCATCGATATCGTCGCTGCAATATGCTTATTCATTGGTTTTTTTATCATGCAAATACCCCATTCATTTTTTATTTATCCAGCTTCTTTGCGTGTAGCCACACCGACACTCTGAGCCCCAGCCAAGCGTGCTTGATCAACAACTTCAACCAACTTACCGGCTGGAACACCTTCATCCGTAACGACTAGCACCACTTTATTTGTTGAAGTGCTCAATAAATCTCTGAGTTTGCTCTGAATAAGCCAGATTCTTACTGGCTCACCATCCATATAAGTATCGCCATTGCGATCGATGAATAATCGAATGGCTTTACTAGAAGACGAAACTGCGCTACTCGCTTTAGGTCGTTCTAGCTCTAATTGCATATCTTTGACAAAGGTTGTGGTAACCATAAAAAAAATCAACAAAATGAATACAATGTCGATCAACGGTGCCATATCAATCGCTGTTTCAGTTTCAGGCGGTTCGCTATATCTCATAATGTGATCTTATTCAGAATATCTATCTTATTAAGTCAACCTACATAACAATTTTTTAACTTGAAGCAAATCCTTCTCGATTTGCTGTTGTTTCCTGCTCAAAAAACTATGTGCGAGCAACCCTGGAATTGCGACTGCCAATCCCATTTGAGTTGTAAACAAGGCTTGAGAGATGCCACCGGCTATACCGCCCGTTTGAGTAAATAAAGCCATACTAGCCAACGAATCAAATGTTTCAACCATTCCGATTACGGTTCCCAACAAGCCTAACAAGGGAGAAATAATCACGATAATTTTGACTAAAACAGAGAATCTTGCGATCTCACGCTCAAACTCATAGAAAGCTGCATCAAGCTGATAAGAAAGATACTGGCTCTGCTTTTTTTTTAGCGCCACACCCTTTTGAATGGCTTGCTCGACAATACTTTGCGCATCCCGAAACTTTCCCTCACGATAAAAACTGAGTAAGTCCCTTACACCCATTTTTTTGGGTGTTTTTAAAACCCAGAAGCGATAACCAAGGCCGTACCACAGTAATAACACACAGCAAAACAAGGGCGGCATGACCAGCCCTCCGGCTTGAAATAATTCTTCAACAAGACTAACAATCTCACTCAATGTCATGCGCCAACCTTATTCCAGCGGTTAGATTGGCTGTGGTTGCAATCTAAATGACTGAGTTTCAGGATCATTCCCAGCCCCAGGATCTGTCGCGACTGAATTACCCGATTTTCCACCTAGAAAGGCATTGGTTGCCCTTAATGCAGAGTGTTCGATATCACGTCGAATATTCCTTGCCCAAGCATTAAGCAAGGAACCAAGCATTAGTGTTGGAATTGCGACGATCAATCCCAATTCGGTCGTCACTAAAGCAATTGAAATCCCACCTGAAAGTAATTTGGGATCGCCTGTTCCAAATTCAGTGATGACATCAAATGTTGTAATCATTCCAGTGACTGTACCTAATAAACCGAGCAGCGGTGCAACCGAAGCAATGACCATAATCGCCGAACCAAACCGATCTAATGGACCCGCTTCTTGCAGAATGGCTTCATGCACAATATCTTCCATATGCTCTCTATCATCTTTAAGATGACGAAGCGTGGAGGCCAAAACACGAGAAATGGCAGATCCGCCACTCTCACATATCTTTTTGGCTTCGGCCAAACGCCCCTCAGCGATAAGTGCAATAATTTGGTCGGCTAGTTGCTTATTATCCGTACTATTTTTCCGTAACAGAAAGGCGCGAATGAAAGCTAATAAAAGTGCGAGAATACCCAGGCCAACGATAACCCATCCAATCAAACCACCTGATTCAATAATGCTTAGCACTGTTTTATCAGGGGTTTCGTCAATCGCAGTGGTACGGGATTCAAACAAAAATAGCTTCAAATAATCCGGCTGCTCATTGTTATTCAAGGCGGTTGCAATCTCTGCTGCAGGCTCTTTCCATACTTTGAACTCACCATTTCCAGCGGGAACTAAGGCTCCTCCCCCATCCGCACTGACACCAAACGCAGCAATATTGCCTAACTGGATAATAGAACCTTCTGCTTGCTTACCAGATTCTAAAAAGAACTTTCCTGCCTTAGATTGTATTTCTCCTAATTTCTGAATCAGCGTAAGGCCTTGCTGGAGTAAGAAAGTAGTCTTTTCTAGATCATTTTCCTTTCCTTCCTTAATTGGAGGGGGCATCTCAATCCCATACTGTTTCAAGGTCAGTTCCGACTGAGCATAAGTTATTTCCAAAGCATCGTTGCGCTCACTCACTGCCGCCTGAGTCCGCTCAGCTTCTGCAATTTGGCTATTGAACTGATCGATTTTTGCCGAGCGTGAAACAGATTCACGTTCCAGCGCATTAATTTTTCGAATCAGCTCTTGTTCTTTGCTATTGGCACTGGCTTTGTATTTATCCAACTGCGCTTTCAATTCTCGCTTCTGCGCATCCAGAAACGCATACTCCCTTTTATACGCAGTTTCGAGGTTAACAGGTTTAGAATCTGAGGTTGTATTTTTCTTAACCGATGTTGCCTTACCTGGGCTATTGGTATCCGTTTTTTTATCCGAAGCAGGTTCAGTGGTAATTGTTTCATTTGCTTGCGGCACTTCAGGGGTTGCTTCTTGCGCCCAAGCTGTGGAAATCAAATAACAAAACAACCCGACTAAAAGAAATGGTTTCATAATTTTTTCAAAGGATTCGGTAGCTCAAAGTAACCTTGGCGTATTTGTTTTTTTAATGCATCGAAAAGCTGGCTGATTTGAGTTTTATCTTTCTTAGTATCCATTGAAACAAACTTCCAATTCGAGCCTTCAGTGCGCTGCGCCATACCAAACCGACCATCACGCGTTTGGAAATAAAGAAAAATAGTTCCCAATTTGGCAATATCCGCCAGTATCTTTTCACCGTTTAACTCGATCGTTTGCTGATAAATACCATTCTCTTTACTTAACCGCACCTCATCTTCCAGCAGTGACCAAGCATGATTGACCGCTTTTTTAGGATCGATAAGCTTATTATTGAGATTGTCTTCTAACTCTTGAATGGCTTTAAGTCGGTCTTCAATCTTAAATGGCAAGCCTGCTTGTATGAATTGCTTATATTCAGCCAAAAATAGAATCAAGCTTGGCTTTAAATTATCACCAGAATGTTCGGCCTGCTTAGATTCTGCAGTTAATTTCTCAATCGATTGCTGCAATTTTTCTATGCTGATTTTCTGTCGTCTTTCCTCTACGCTCAAATCTGCTAATTGAGATGAGAGAGAAGCGATCCGACTATTGTGGTTTTCTTTCTCTAAGTCCAACTGAGATTGCAACTCTTCGACTTCACCGCGAATTTTTGCGAGTGATTTCGCTAAATTCTCCAAATTGTCTGCAGTAACGGTGGGTGCATACAACGTAATGA
>SSFW01000092.1 GCA_008015595.1 Nitrosomonas sp.
AAGTGCCAGTACCAAGCCACACCCTCAAATCCAAAATGGTGCTCTGGCTTAAAGTGACCTGCTGCGCATCTGAAATAGATAACTATCAGCATAATAGTACCAACTGTTACATGGAAACCATGAAATCCAGTTAACATGAAGAAGGTAGAGCCATAAGCGCCGGTCGTCAATTTAAGATTTAAATCTGCATATGCATGGCCATATTCATAAATCTGGCAGCATAAGAATGCAATACCAAGCGCAACCGTTGCTAGCATCCATTTTTTTAAACCACTGCGATCATTTTTCTTAAGCGCCCAATGAGCATAAGTAATCGTTACACCTGAAGTCAGTAACAGCATTGTATTAATTGCTGGCAAACCCCAAGCACCCATTGGTGTAAATGCTTCAGTAATTCCAGGACCTGCTGTTGGCCAACCTCCAGTATATCCTGGCCATATCAGCTGATGCTCCATGTCCGACAACCAAGGCACCGAAAGCTGTCTCATGTAGTAAAGTGCGCCGAAGAAGGCTGCAAAGAACATTACTTCAGAAAAGATAAACCAGCTCATTCCCCAACGAAATGATTTATCTTCTTGTTTACCAAATTTTCCCGATTCACTTTCTCTAGCAACCTCACCAAACCATCCAAATAACAAATAAGTTAGTATGGCAAAACCAATTGCTAGCATCCAATAACCCGATTCAATCTTGTTCATGGTAAATGCAGCACCAAATCCTAAAAATAGCAGTGCTGACGACCCTACAATGGGCCATTTGGATGGTGACGGTACATAATAATGACCGGTTCCGTGACTCATATCATTCCTCCTGAATTTATTTTAATCAACTAGCTTGTTACCCATTTAACTACTAATAAGATGCTGACTACAAAAAACAATCCACCAATCAATCCCCCGATTACTACTTGACTAGGCTGAATCATTTCTGCATCTTTTTCTAAATCACTTTTTTTTCTTATTCCAACGAACGACCAAAACACTGCTTTAACAACTTGCCACAATGAAGCTTTCTCTGATTTCTGCATTTATAAGTTCATCCAAATTTACTTTTCCTATCCTAATTTACCGCGCCAAGCGAGAAAAAAGTATAAGAAATTGTCATCGTTGTTATATCTGCAGGAATCTGTGGGTCAATTACAAATTTAACTGGCATTTGTCTAGTTTCACCTGGCTTTAACACTTGCTTTGTGAAACAAAAGCATTCAAATTTTTTCAAATACTTTTCAAGAACACGTGGACTATAACTGGGTATCGCCTGACCACTTGTTTCTTGATCTGAATTGTTACTAATTTCATACATTACCTCGATGGATTCACCAGGATGAATTTTAATATTCGATTGTAACGCCTTAAACTGCCAAGGCAATCCACGTACATTTGAATCTAATTGAATCATTACCAGACGTGTTGTATCGACCTTTACGTCTTTATCAGCCACATCTGGTTTCAGTAGATTATTGATACCGGCAACTTCACAAAACTTCTCGTAAAACGGTACCAGCGCGTAGCCGAAGGCAAACATAATCACTGAGAAAATGAGTAATTTTCTCAACATTGCTATATTAATCTTGGCTACGTTATACATCATTGCTTGATTAGAACAGTTACGGTAAATATCAAAACCATCATTG
Source organism: Nitrosomonas sp. (assembly GCA_008015595.1). Lineage (GTDB taxonomy): Bacteria > Pseudomonadota > Gammaproteobacteria > Burkholderiales > Nitrosomonadaceae > Nitrosomonas. The sequence continues at coordinate 1,634 of SSFW01000092.1, forward strand.
CCAATAGAAAAAACGCTGTTTTAACATTTCTCCAAATGTGCTTTCTATCTTTATCACCCTGTGAATCCATACTCTCCTCACATTAATTACTTGATGGTAGGAGGTGTTTCAAAGCTATGATAAGGTGCTGGTGAAGGCAATGTCCATTCTAAGGTTGTTCCACCCTCCCATGGTTTATCAGCAGCTTTCTCTCCACTCCGAATACACTTGATTACGATATACAGAAAAAATAGCTGAGTTAAACCAAATCCAAAACCACCAATGCTTGATACCATATTAAAATCAGCAAACTGTAAAGCGTAGTCAGGAACTCTGCGCGGCATGCCTGCTAATCCTAAGAAATGCTGTACAAAGAAAGTCAAGTTGAAGAAGAACATGGATAACCAAAAATGCCATTTACCCAATTTTTCATCATACATACGACCACACCACTTAGGTAGCCAATAATAAACGGCACCAAAAATTGCAAACAGTGCACCTGATACAAGCACATAGTGGAAATGTGCAATTACATAGTAGGTTTCTTGAACTTGAATATCGATTGGTACGATTGCACAAATCACACCGCTAAAACCGCCAATTACAAATAAGAAGATAAATCCAATCGAAAATAGCATTGGCACTTCAAAGGTCATAGAACCACGCCACATTGTTGCTGTCCAGTTAAATACTTTTACACCAGTTGGTACAGCAATCAGCATAGTTGCATACATGAAGAAAAGTTGGCCTACTGATGGCATGCCCACTGTAAACATGTGATGCGCCCAAACGACACAAGATAAAATTGCAATTGAAGCAGTTGCATAAACCATTGAAGAATATCCAAACAATGGTTTACGAGAGAAAGTTGGAATAATTTCAGATACAACTCCAAACGCTGGCAGAATCATGATATACACTTCTGGATGACCAAAGAACCAGAAAATATGCTGGAATAATACAGGATCACCACCACCTGCCGCATTGAAGAAGCTTGTACCAAAGTTACGATCTGTTAACAGCATGGTTACGGTTCCAGCTAACACAGGCATCACCAACACCAGTAAATATGCCGTAATTAACCAAGTCCAGACAAATAATGGCATTTTCATCAGGGTCATCCCTGGCGCGCGCATATTCAATATCGTTGTGATGATATTAATAGCGCCCATGATTGATGATGCGCCCAACAAGTGAACTGCAAAAATCATCATATCAACGCCCATACCACCTTGAGTCGACAGTGGCGGATAAAATGTCCACCCCCCAGCAGCAGCACCGCCAGGAACAAAGAAGGAGCTTACTAACAAAGTAGCCGCTACAGGTAGAATCCAGAAACTCCAGTTGTTCATACGAGCAAATGCCATATCAGGCGCACCAATCATCATTGGCACTTGCCAGTTTGCCAACCCTACAAACGCAGGCATGATGGCGCCGAATACCATAATTAACCCATGCAATGTGGTAAAAGAGTTAAACAGCTCGGGCTCTAGAATTTGAATACCCGGCATAAATAACTCGGCTCTTATTCCCATTGCCAAGAATCCACCTACCAAAAACATTGCAAAACTGAACCATAGATACATGGTTCCGATGTCTTTATGGTTTGTTGTACAAACCCAACGCATTATCCCCGTTGGGTGATGGTCATCATGACCATGACCATGAACGTCTTGAACTACTGCCATGATTTACTCTCCTTAGTGTTTCTACTATTTATATTACAAAAAAACTAAATAATTAATTTAAAGCCGCTGTTGTCATCGCCGATGCTGAAGCTTTTTGTTTATCAGCTACCCACTGAGCATATTTTTCTGGCTCAACCACCTCAACAACAATCGGCATGAAACCATGATCTTTTCCACACAATTCAGTACACTGCCCACGGAATATCCCTGTCCGATCAGCCTTAAACCAGGCATCACGCACAAATCCTGGGATTGCATCTTGCTTAACACTAAACGCGGGAACCCACCAAGCATGAATTACATCATTAGCCGTTACAATCACCCTTACTTTCTTCCCAACCGGCACAACGAGATTATTATCCACCTCTAACAAATAATTTTCACCTTTCGGTTCTTTATTCTCAATTTGCGCTCTTGGTGTAGATAATTTACTGTAAAAGCTTATTCCTTCACCTTCACCTTGGAGATAATCATAGCCCCACATCCATTGATAGCCAGTAACTTTGATAGTTATGTCTGGCTCTGAAGTGTCTTTCATCGCAAGTACTGTTTTTGTTGCTGGCAAAGCCATTACAACCAAAATTGCACAAGGGATAGCTGTCCAGATGATCTCAACTAAAGTGCTGTGATGAAAATTGGCCGCTTTATACCCTAAAGATTTACGGTGCTTCAGAATTGAATAAAACATTACGCCGAAAACCGCAATAAAAATCGCCAAGCAAATCCACATCGCAAATATATGCTGATCATAGACATCTTGAGCAATTGCCGATTGCGGCTCTGGAAAATTATATTTACTGGACATCGCTAAGCTCGAGTAAAAAGTAAGAAGCGCCGCCCCCACTCGAGTTGCTACTGATTTACTACTCATATATTCCCCCCCACATATTAATACAAACTTACTTGTCTATTTTGACAAACCAAAAACTTTAAAACTCTTAATAGCTAATTCTTTTAATTACCTTAACTCAAAGTAACTTTAGCTATAAAACTAAAACAAGATTATCTATCAAGATATCTAGATAGTTTTTTTACCAGACTACCATTCTGAACCAGGTTAAGATTCTATCATGCTGAGTATGCTCAAACAAGGGAAAATCATGATTTTTATAGGGAAATTACCCTATCAAAATTAGGGTAATTTCCAAATTAGCAGCACACTAAAATTAGATAATGAGAAAAAAAACAAAATGCGAATCGTCTGATCAAAATAAATACCAAGCACTTATTTTGTAGAAGAAATTGATGACTTATTTAGATAAAAATAAATAAGTTATTCTCGTATAAGAATAATTAGAAATTTTCAATAGATGACTGTTTATCGTCAGATTTCTGAGCTAATTTTCGCATTTTCTCAAATCGCCCTCATCCAAATAACCTCATACGAATTGTGGCAATTGTAAAGATATCGATTTATTTAATGCAAACAGCTCTTATTTGATGAATATCAGTAATTCCTTGCAATACTTTTTCAATGCCATCTTGCTTTAGCGTGCGCATTCCTTCACTTAGCGCAGTAACTAACATATCTGCAACACGCGCATGCTCCTGAATATTTTTTTTCAACGCATCACTGGCGGTTAGCAACTCATGCAAACCGACCCTGCCAGAATACCCGGTCCCATTGCAACTATCACAACCGACTGACTGATAAAGCGTAATTTGTCCTTGCTCATTACCATATTGCTTAATCCAATCCCCCTCAATCCGTTTGTAAGCAGCGTCAGGATTTGTTCTAAAGCGCTCAATATTCTTGAGCTCTTCACAGTATTCCGCTAAAAGTGACTGAATTTCATCACTTCCTGCCGTGTGGGGCTTTTTGCATTTACTGCATAACCGCTTTGCCAGGCGTTGCGCTAATATGCCCAATAGTGCATCTGAAAAATTAAATGGATCCATTCCCATATCTAGCAAACGAATAATTGACTCTGGCGCGCTGTTTGTATGTAACGTAGCAAAAACCAAGTGCCCGGTCAGTGAAGCCTCAATCCCGATACTCGTTGTTTCTTTATCTCGCATCTCACCGACCATAATAATGTCGGGATCTGCACGCAAGAATGATTTCATCACAACTGGAAAAGTCAAACCTGCTTTGACATTCATCTGAACTTGCCTCAGTCCTTTCTGGGTAATTTCAACCGGATCCTCTGCTGTCCAAATTTTTGTTTCAGATGTATTCAAATATTTTAGGATTGAATGTAACGTTGTAGTCTTCCCTGAACCAGTCGGTCCACAAACAAAAAATAAACCATAGGGTTTACTGATAATTGTCTTAAGTTCATCAAGATTACGTAGCGTAAAGCCCATTTTTTCAAGTGGTATCGGTTCACCTGCAGCAAGAATACGCATCACTACATCTTCTAAGCCACCTGCAGAAGGTATCGTTGCAACCCTCAACTCAATATCAAGTGGCGCAAATTTCTTAAATTTTATTTTTCCGTCTTGAGGTTTTCTTTTCTCTGAAATATCTAAATCACACATAATCTTGATACGCGTTACCAACGGATTACGATAACTTGCAGGTATCTCAATATAAGGCATTAATGAACCTTCTTTGCGAAAGCGGATTTTTGTTTTCTCTTTTCCTGGATATGGTTCGATATGTATATCTGAAACTCCCATTCGATGCGCATCCATAATAATTTTGTTGACCAACTTGACAAGTTCATTATCCGATGCAGCTGATGTCTCATCTGTTTCAACGACAATCTCTTCTTCTCCCTCCTTGAGATCAAAAAGCATATCGTTGATATTGCCTGTATCTACAAGGTTTGTACTACCTACTCCCCCATAAAACAAATCAAGCGTTGCTTTAAATTCTGGATGCGTACATACCGTGTAAACTATCTTATGCTTAGGAAACACCTGATTAACCATCCGGAGCACTTTGATTCTTTCCGGATCTAGTGCAAGCACTATGAGACCTTCCTTTGTGTCATCAATAGGAAGCCACTGATTACTCTCCACAAAATCACGTTTAAGATTTTTTAGAATCTCCATTGGCTTGATTCGATCAGCTCGATAAGGTTCATAGGGTACCTTAAAATATAATGATAACGCTTCGCCAATCTGTGAAGGTTTAATTTGAAACTCATCAATTAAAATATCTTCAAGGTCACAGCCTTTCTCTCGAGCATTCCTTGCAGCCATTTCTAGCTCTGCAGCTGAAATAATTGAATCTGAAATCAAGTGATCATATTTTGAACGAGCCAAGTATTGTTGCTTCTGCCTTTGCTTAAAAGCCACTGCTAATATTTGGCAAATCTCACTTATGCCCGCAACTACGATCTGTGAAAACGGCTTATCCTCTTTATTGTTAATTACCTGAACAATTCCGATAAGCTCATTATCGCCCACGTTTAAAATCGGAGCAGCTAGCATTTGCTTAGTTCGATAACCGGTTCGCTTATCAACTTCTTTTAAAAAGTGGAGTTGTGAGCTGAGTTTCATCAACTCACCACGATCATATACATCTGCTATATTAACAATTTTTTTATTTAGGCCAGCAAAGCCAGCGATACTCTGTTCGGTGATCGGTAATTTCAAGTCTTGGAACGAATCTAATCCCGTCTTGACCCGTGAAACAATGTAAGACTTATCCTCACTGATCGTATAAATCGTCAGCCGATCCGCATTAAACAACGCGCAAATATCTTTGCTGACCTCAAGCATGATCTCATCGATATTATTAGCAGCGTTGATTCTTGCCGCAACTGCTTGCAAACGTTTAGAGAAGTCTAATTGATAATTGATATCTAAATTCTGGCCAGATACTGGCTCTAGCGTAACCGGTCTATTCATGGCTGCTTTATCCAAAGTGCTAAAATTCAAAAATCTGATTACTCATTAATCGGCGTGAATTAAATCGCCCTGCACATCTTTCAATTTCTTGCATCGTTAGATCAGCCTCGCCTTGGCGCAGATGAGTTATAAAGATTTCCACCTCTTGTTCTAATTTTTCCAACTCTTCAGCTAACATGCTTGGGCATAAATGTTTTGATCGCATTGCGATATCTTTCTTCGCATTACAAAACGCAACCTCAATAATTAGATATTTCAAGTTTTGAATCTTATTTACCTCTACCCATAACGCATCATTTGTAGTGGTATCACCGGTAAAAACTAAACTAGCCATACCAGAATCTAAACGGAATCCAACTGCCGGCACAACGTGATTAGCGGGTAGTGGCGTAATCTTCCTTCCCTCTAAATCAACTTCATTTCCAATTGCTAAAGATTTGTAAGTCAAATAGGGGTTTTCACCATTAGGAATTTTGGTAAAGTCAGGCCAAATTTCCCAATTAAAAAGATGTTTCTGAATTGCTTCTAGCGTAGGAGGTATGGCATGAACAATCAGTGGAAACTCTCGCAAACAACCTACTGTGTCAATAAGAAAAGGAATCAGTGCGATATGATCTAAGTGAGAGTGCGTAACAAAGATGTGTTTAATTTTTACCAATTCATCCAAAGTCAAATTGCTAACACCCGTTCCCGCATCAATTAGTATGTCATCATCAAGCAACATTGATGTAGTACTTGATCCTTTGCCTATCCCTCCACTACAGCCTAATACTCTAAGATTCAAAATATATCCCCCTTATTCGAATATTTAACCTGATTTTTAGATATTTGCTTTCGATAATAAGCAGGGAATTACATTGGATTCTAATTATTTGACTAACAGAACTGGAATATCAGACAGATGGATCAGTTTGCTAGCAATAGAACCCAGTAACATACCTGTTACTACGCCTAATCCCCTTGGTCCAATAACAATTTGATCACATTGCTGTGCTTGGGCAAATTGAATAATGGTTTCAGCAGGTTCTCCAACAGCAATATGATATTGGTAAGCGACTTTTGCTGTATCCAACAATTTACGCACTTGCATCAAATCCTTTAATCCCTCTTCTTGATGATATTGTTTGATATTGTCTTGACTAATAAACATTGAAATATCACCTTGCAATGGATATTGCACGTTCAGTAAATGAATGGTCGGTAGTTCCTTATACCATCCAAGAATAGAGATAAATTGCGAAATTGCTTTACTACAAGCCTCAGAACCATCCACGGGTAACAGCATTTTTAACATGACATTTCCTCAAATGTTGTGTGATTTTTCACAGAATCTAAAATCATTAAATCGATTTATTATCACCAAGATTCGTTAATACCATTGCTTTCCTAATTGCGCGGGCTGCCAGCCATTTTCCAGTAATAATTACAATCAATGCCGTTACAATCGGTGCAACCCAACGCAAATACGCGGCATGATCTTCGATCCAAACTTTGGTAACAGTATCCGTTGTTGACATATCACCCGCAATCCAACCTAGCAAACCAGCCCCAATCACAATAGTTACAGGAAACCGAGTCATCAACTTCATAACGAATTTACTTCCCCAAACTATGATGGGCACACTGACAAGTAATCCAAAAACAACAAGGCCAATATCACCTTTTGCAGCGCCTGCGATGCCAATTACATTGTCCAAACTCATTACAGTGTCTGCGATAATGATCGTTTTAATAGCGCCAAGCAAAGTTGTCCCAGCATCGACTTGATGTCCATTATCCGAAGACTCTGGCATCAATAACTTAATACCAATCCATATCAATAGTAATGCGCCAACAATTTTTAAAAAAGGCAGCGTCAAAAGATTCAGTGCAAAAAATACCAATAGGACACGTATAAAAATCGCCCCAAAAACACCCCAGAAGATTCCTTGATTACGTTGTTTTTCTGGTAGTTTGCGGCAGGCCAGGGCAATAATTACCGCATTATCCCCGCCTAGCACAATATCAATTGCAATAATTTGTAGTGCCGCGACCCAAAATTCGGGCTCATAAATTGTCATTTTGTTATTTCCTTCAGATTATTGTATGAATTTAAGAATCTCAGTTCTTAACTGCATTGCATCACGGTACCCTAAATCGATTAAAGCGCTACAAAAAGAAGCTTCAAATAAAACATAGCTTAATAACCCAGATCCACTAGAACTCATCGCACCTACCGCACGATAGAGGTAACGCATTGTATGAGGAAGCTGATGCGCATGTTGCAGTGCAATCTCATTGATCCTTTGGCTGGGCGAAATCACCATCGACTGAATGGGTCGCAATGTCAGACTACTTTCCTTTCTAGCATTTGGAGGAATGAGTGCGAGCGTCTCATTAATTCTATTCAAACGTTCTAAATCAACATTTAAACTATCAGCAAAGATACTGTTCATTGCATGTCCGGCTATTTGGGCGAGCGGTGGGTAACTCGTGACTTTGATCCGTTCACTAGCGACAATATCTTTGGGGTTAACACCGATCACAAGCACGCGATCAGCGCCTAAATGCAATGCAGGACTAAGCGGTGCAAACTGACGCATGGAACCATCCCCAAAATACTCTCGATTTACCCGCACCGCTGGAAAGATAAATGGAATCGATGAAGAAGCGAGCAAGTGCTGAATGCCAATATAGGAAGCCACGCCTACGCGTTGCGAACGTTTCCAAGGAAGAATACTTTTGTTTCCCTGAAAAAACGTAACGGATTGCCCTGAAGTATATCCCCATACGGTAATCCCTAGCGCATGCAGGGCTCCTGCATGAATACTCCTCTGGATACCCCTAAATGGGAGCCGACAAGCCAACATTGATCGTAATGGAGCATTATCCAATAGCGATACGGGTCTCCGAGCTAATCCACTCGAAAATAAAGAACCTAATAAATGAAGGGTATTTCGTATCAAGCCTAGCAAATCTGCACGATGCACCATATCAACATGCAAATTACACCAAACTTTCTGTAGTTGCCTGACCCCAGTTGAGAAATGTGTCGCTGACATGGCCAAACCTGCTGCATTAATTGCTCCAGCAGAAGTGCCACAAATGATGGAGAATGGGCTACGCGCATGCGCCGGAACCATTTCAGCAATAGCAAGCAATACCCCAACCTGGTAAGCAGCTCGCGCGCCGCCACCCGTCAATACAAGGCCAATTTTGGGTAATGGATTAGTGGTAGTGGTATCGTGGTCACTCACAGATGATGAATTTAGAATTTACCTTTTCAAGTGCATCGGATAATGTTTCCTCAGGCAAATCATTCAAACTAGCTGATAATACCCTCGCCGATTTACAAATATCGCCTAATAATATTTTATCATCAAGATTTGCAATAAATACTGCTGCTGCACCTACCGTCCTTAGAAGGCTTTGTCGCTCACTCATTAGCATTTCTATCTCTGAGCGTAGCATTGATAATTCCTGTTCTTGTCGTTGCGTATGTATCATAAATTACTTCCTATGCCTGGTATACTAAGATGAACTTAACAACAGACTATAGCAGTATCTTCTATCCCTTAAACAGTGAAGCTCTTTGGAATTTAATCGTCTTTTCGAATTCCTTTGAAATCGATCATCACTAACAAACAATTTAATAACAACCTTAAATGAAACTATTTGAACTATACCCGGAAATTGAGCCTTATAATCAGGGCATTTTACCACTTGACACCATGCATACCATGTATTGGGAGCAATCTGGTAACCCATCTGGTATTCCTGTTTTATTTCTGCATGGTGGCCCTGGGGCAGGATCCACACCGCAGCATCGTCGTTTCTTCGACCCAGCTTGTTATCGAATTGTTATCTATGATCAACGAGGCGCTGGCAAATCCACGCCCCTCGGTGAAATCCGTAACAACACCACGCTCCATTTAATTGAAGATATTGAAACACTCCGGAAGCATCTTGGTATCGACCGCTGGTTGATCTTCGGCGGATCATGGGGAAGCACTTTAGCGCTAGCCTACGGAGAAAGCCATCCTGATCGCTGCTTGGGCTTTATTTTACGAGGAATTTTCTTATGCCGGAAAAGTGAAATAGATTGGTTCCTCTATGGGTTACGCACTCTCTTTCCGGAACCCTGGGAAGAATTTGTATCGGAATTGGCTCCATCGGAACAAAAAGATATACTGGCTACCTATTATACGCGTCTAATGGATCTTGATCCTGCTATTCATATGCCTGCGGCCCGAGCTTGGGGACGCTATGAGGGTCGTTGCTCCACTTTACTTCCAAGCTCAGAAACAGTAAGTTATTTCTCAAGTGACGGTGTTGCGTTAGGGTTGGCACGTATGGAAGCACACTACTTCAAACATAATATCTTTCTGCCTGAAAACTCATTACTCGACAATATAAGCAAGCTCCAACACCACCCTGCAATCATTGTACAAGGTCGATATGATGCTGTTTGTCCAATCGTTAGCGCAAATGATTTGCATCATGCCTGGCCTAGTGCCGAGTACCTCATTATTGATGATGCAGGACATTCTGCCTGGGAACCAGGGATTCGATCCGCATTAGTTGAAGCAACAGAAAAATTCAAATCAATCGATCGATAATATTTGATTGCTTCACATTAGAAGCGGGTTTATATCCAACAAATTTGCAGATACACTCGCATCAATATGCGGGTTATAGGGTAATATTCCAATTAATGGGGATACTAGCCTGCGCCTCAGCACTTCAATATTCTCTGCAATATCATCCATTCGGGGGTCAATCGTATTGGCCACCCATCCTACTAAAGGTAAACGTCTTGCACGGATCGCTTCAGCAGTCAACAAAGCATGATTCAAACAACCGAGACGCAATCCCACTACCATAACGACCGGTAAATTTAATGCGACCGCCAGATCACTCGTATCCGTCTGAGAAGTTAACGGAACGACAAACCCACCGACGCCTTCGACGATAACGATATCTACCGCTTTCTGCACAATATGAAATGCTTGTTGAATCACTGCAATATCGATATCAACCGCTTCATAATTTGCTGCAATTTGAGGTGCAACTGGCGCCAATAAATGATAAGAGTTAATCATAGCGCGATCAAATTGCCTTGTAGATGCTGCACTTAGCTGATCGACATCAAGCCATCGACCATTTTCGCAACCGGCTGCTATCGGTTTCATGCCGACAACCGATCGCCTCGTTTTTGCAAAAGCATGAATAAGCGAGCAGCTAACCAGTGTTTTTCCTACATTGGTATCAGTTCCTGTCACAAAAAAACCAATTGACATTACACTATTATTCGCTGATTCCGAGTTTTTGTTTTGTTGTAGCTTTAAGCAAAGCTAATTTTGATTCAGGTTTCCAGGCATGACCATAAACCACTTCATAGGTCGCAGGCAATTTACCAGATTGGCGTAGCAATTCATAACGATCGATGATCTGCTGCCATGCTCTTTTTCCCATGAGGCCTTTTTTACGCCCAATCATAACGTTATGGGCGCCAATCGCTTTAAGGTCACGCATGATACTAGCCACATCTTGATAAGTCAGCGTAATGTATTCCATATCCATGACTGGTTCGGCAAAACCGGCATGAACTAATATATCGCCAATATCATGCATGTCGATAAAACGATTAATGTGTTGGTATGAATCGACCGCTTTGAAGGTTTTTCTCAATTCGGATAAGGTATCGGGACCGAAAGTACTGAACATGATCAATCTACCCGGCTTCAAGACACGATGACACTCCGTCATAGATTGCTTTAAATCATTGCACCACTGCAGCGCCAAATTCGACCAAATCATATTAACGGATTCTTTCTGTAAGGGTAATTGTTCAATATCACCAGTTACATAATCGATAGAATGGCGTTTTACCAGTGAAATCCATTTCCTCCACCCTGAAATTGGTCGGTAAGCTTGCAAATGCATATTTAAAGCAATATCAAGTGCAATAATTGTAGAACGATCATAGCGCTCTCGTAGCTTTTGAGTACCATAACCAGTCCCACTCCCCATATCTAAGATAAAATCAGGAAGATATTTAATGAAATCGAGCCTAGATAACATTCGGTCACATATTTCACGCTGTAAAACCGCAGCGTGATCATACGTCTCAGCTGCTTTTTCAAATGATCGTCGCAGTAAACGCTTATCTAAACTATGTTCATAAATCATACAAGCTAGCTACAAACTGATTAGGGTAAGATAAAAAGGGAGCATGCCCACACCGCTGATATAAATCCAATTTTGAATCGGTCAGCTGTTGATGCATCCATTCTGCAGCCTCACAATCGGTGATTACATCATTTTTTCCATGAATTAATAGAACAGGTTGCGTTAAATTGCCTACTTCTTCACGGAGATCGGTGGTTAATAAAATTTGTAGTCCCACTTTAAGCGATTGTTCATTGGGTTTCACAGATCCAAAAAAATTATTTCTGAGCTGCGCTAGTGCCGTCGATGAATCGGAACTCCCTTTCATTTGCAAAGTAAAGAACCGATTGATGGTTTGAACATATTGCTTTTCTAAGTTGCTCATAAAAAGTTGAACTGTCGCTTCATCCATTCCCCATTGCCAATGTTCGCGTTTTATGAAGCTGGGTGTCGTAGCAACTAAAACTAATTTATTAATTTGCTTGGGTAAACGTAAAGCAAGTTTAATCGCAATCTGTCCGCCTAATGACCAACCACATAAAATGCATGATGAAGGCAGCGTTGTTGCAATGACTTCAACCATTTGTTCAAGCGAAAAAGCAGGTATCTGCGCACTATGGCCGTGCCCTGGTAAATCGATTAAGTGCAAACGAAATTTATCGGAGAGCCTTGCCTGCACACTACTCCAGATACCGCTATGCATGGCCCAACCATGTAGCATCACAAGATCTGGCCCTTCTCCAATCGATTCCACATGCAAACGATGCATAACTTATTACTACTTACCTTATTCTCATGCTGATCTTATTTAAATCGTTCGCTCCGCACGCTGCAATGTTTCAGCCAAGCGAATGACCTCTTCTTCGTGATGACTCGCTGATAGGGAAATACGCAAACGAGCCTGACCCATTGGAACCGTTGGCGGTCGAATCGCTGGAACCAGTATCCCTTCTCTCCGCAGTAGCTCACTTAACAAAATCGCCGTACTACTTTCCCTAATTAACAATGGTTGAATGGGCGTTGCCGAAGCTAGCAATGGCCAACGAGAAGATTGATAATGGTCCTTTAATAAGGCAATGAGTCGAGCAAGTTTCTCTCGCCTCCATTCTTCTTGCTCCAGCAAAACCAGGCTCTGCATGATTGCACAAGCCAGTGCAGAAGGCATTGCTGTGGTATATCCATAAGTACGTGCAAACTGGATCAACATTTCGATTAATGCAGGCTGACCGGCTACAAATGCACCGAAAACCCCTACTGCTTTACCCAGTGTCGCCATATAGATGAGATGGGGCGAGTTTAAATCAACCGGCTCCAGGCCACGATGGAGCGTTCCTTTTCCAGCACGACCCAACACCCCGAAACCATGCGCATCATCAACCAATAACCAAGCTCCATGTTTCTGACAGAGCGTTAGCAACGCTTTAATCGGTGCAATATCTCCATCCATACTAAATACAGCATCAGTTAGTACGAGCTTGTTAGGAGCATTTGTTCGAGCAAGCGCTCGTTCAAGGCTTTCTAAATCGAGATGGGGATACCGAATCAACTTTGCTTTAGAAAGCAATGCGGCATCGTTAAGTGACGCATGGTTCAGCTTGTCTGCAAATACTGCATCATGGTGCCCTACTAAGGTCGTTACAACGGCGATATTGGCCATATAACCGGTAGAAAATAATAGTGCATTGGGTAACTCGACAAACTTAGCTAGTGCATTCTCCAGTTCATGGTGAACCTCCGAGTGCCCGCTGATCAAATGCGAAGCACCGGAACCCACACCATATTGAAGCGTGCCTCGACAAAGCGCCGCAGCGACTTCTGGATGGTTAGCCAACCCTAAATAATCATTACTAGCGAAAGAAAGATTAGATTGCGTTGCTATTTTTACATGGGGTGTTTGTGGACTTTGTCGCGTCAAACGATAGCGAAACAATCCATCATTTTTGCGCTGCTCTAGCCTTCGAACCAGTTCTTCAAGCATTGCCTAAACAGTGCGCAAGCCTAATTTCTCAAATAGCGCTTTATCCGATTCGATGGCTGGATTTCCAGTGGTTAATAATTTATCCCCATAAAAAATAGAATTAGCGCCAGCCAGAAAACAAAGTGCCTGAACCGCTTCCGGCATCATACGTCGACCCGCTGATAGCCTCACCATCGCCTTAGGCATGGTGATTCGCGCAACGGCAATGGTACGAACAAATTCTAATAAATCGAGCGACTCCGTACCATAAAGCGGTGTTCCCTCAACCTGTACGAGATAATTAATAGGCACCGACTCCGGGTAAGGATCAAGGTTTGCCAATTCAGCAATTAATGCCGCACGGGTTTTGCGGGATTCCCCCATTCCGACAATTCCACCGCAACAAACATTGATCCCTGCTCCCCTAACCTGCTCCAGTGTGTAGATTCGATCACTATAGTCACGTGTTGTAATAACCTCTTGATAGTACTCGGGCGAGGTATCCAGATTATGGTTGTAATAATCGAGACCAGCCTGCTTGAGTTGTTCGGCTTGACCTGGTTTGAGCAAACCTAATGTAGCGCAAGTTTCAATCCCAAGTGCTTTAACATTGCGAATTATTTCAGCTATTTTAACTATATCGCGTTGTTTAGGCCCTCTCCAAGCGGCTCCCATACAAAATCGTGTAGCGCCCTCTGCTTTGGCAATTTTTGCGGCCGAAACCACTTCCTCCGTTGAAAGTAGGTCTTGATCTTCAACATTGGTATGATAGCGTGCAGCTTGGGGACAGTACCCACAGTCCTCAGGGCACCCCCCTGTTTTAACTGATATCAAAGTTGAAAGCTGGAGTGTGTTAGCATCGTGATATTGGCGATGAACAGACTGCGCCTGATAGATCAAATCATTAAAGGGTGAATCAAATAGAATTTGAATTTGTTCGACGTTCCATCGCATCTCTTTCTGCTGATGATCGATTCGATTGACCTCTTTTTGATCAATATTACTTAAAATGGGATCCATACTATAAATAAATCAGTTAATAAATGACTAAGAATTCTCTTATGTTAGCGGGTAAGAATTGAATTGCACCGAATCATCACGGATTAAACACCGATTGTCAAATTTTAACACCACATTAATTAACAACCGAACAATAATTGAGCAATTATTGTTGCCTCATCGGTGTGTATTATGCTCGATTCAGCAACAAGGCAGCCTATGCCAAGCATGCAAAACAAGCCTACCTAAACTCGATCCAAACTGCTGTACACTTTGCTTAACTCCTTTACCAACTTTTACGCACTGTGGAGCTTGTCTCAATACACCACCACTGTGGCACTATATTGTCGCAGGGTATCGTTATGCCTTTCCAGTTGATGTTATGATTCAAAAACTGAAATATGGGCTGGATCTTACCTTAACACCTATTTTAGCTAGTTTTATTACATCGAAGATCGATCGTAATCCACTTCCAGATGCCATCATTCCGGTTCCACTTCACCCTGAGAAAATGAAAGCCAGAGGATTCAATCAGGCTATTGAGATTAGTCGCTACGTCTCTAAACAAACCGGTATTCGAGTTCTCTCCGATATTTGTTTACGTGTCAAAAATACACCTTCACAAATCGAATTACCCTGGAAAAAGAGACAACAAAATGTTCGGAATGCTTTTCGGTGTCAATCCGATCTAACGAATAAACATATCGCTATATTGGATGACGTAATGACAAGCGGCGCTACAGTTAACGCTTTAGCCAAAGAGATAATCAAGCAAGGCGCTACTAAGGTCAGTGTATGGGTCGTAGCACGATCACTTCTTTCCCAGAAACCCCAAAATAACAATCAATCATTATCACAGTTATCTGATGAGTTCTTTTAATATCGTTCTCTATCAACCGGAAATCCCACCCAATACCGGCAATATCATTCGACTTTGCGCAAATACAGGATCAAGCCTACATCTCGTCAAGCCATTTGGTTTTCAATTGAATGATAAGCAACTGCTTCGTGCCGGATTGGACTATCACGAGTTTATCAATCTGATCACGCATAACAACTGGGAAGATTGCATGCGTAGCTTTGCAAACAAAAGGATTTTCGCCGTTTCGACGAAGGGAAAACAACGCTTGGATCAGGTTAACTTTCTTAAGGAGGATACCTTTCTTTTCGGTTCGGAAAGCCGTGGGTTACCTGCTGAAATACTGGCAAGCTTCCCCGATGAACGGAAAATTTTTATTCCGATGCTACCGCATCGACGCAGCTTAAACCTCTCGAATGCAGTCGCCATTATTGTTTATGAAGCCTGGCGACAAATAGGTTATACAGCAGAAGAATCAGCAGCGATGACTAATTAATGAAACCCAAACTTCCTGCTAACGCATTGATAAATTGTCATTGAGAATACGTGGTGTAACAAAAATAAGTAATTCCCGCCGATCTTCCCGTCTTAAACTATTTTTGAATAAGTTACCCAAGACTGGAATATCGCCCAACAAGGGTAGTTGATTGCGATTCAGTCGATCTGCTGATTCAAAAATACCCCCAATAACCACTGTTCCCCCATTATCAACGAGCACTTCTGTAGTGATCTGTTTGGTGTCGATCGCTGGGCCTGCTGGTGTATCTTGTCCACGTGTATCCTGATTCACACGCAATCTCATGATCACATTATCATCCGGCGTGATTTGCGGGGTTACTCTAAGACTAAGTACAGCTTTCTTAAACTGAATTTGCGGCCTTCCGAGCTGACTCACAATCTGGAATGGAATTTCGGTACCTTGTTCGATGACCGCCTCGACTCGATTTGCTGTTACCAGCCGAGGACTGGCAATTACGCGTCCTCGACTATCCGTTTCCAAAGCTGATAACTCCATATTAACCAGCGTGCCATTATTGATTTTTATCAAACTCAATCCTAATGCAGCTGGCCCACCCGCTGCTGCAGCCAGGCCACTTGCAGGTAAATTGACATTTAAATTCTGCCCCCCCCCTGGACTAAGCAATCCAGACGCCAGACCACTGGAATGATCTAAATTACCGGAAATTCCAAGGTTACGATTACCCATCTGGGTTGCATTTTGCACACCAAAGCGCGCGCCCAATGTGCGACTGAATGTCTCCGTCGCTTCCACAATCCTAGCTTCAATCATCACTTGGCGGACAGGCGTATCTAGATTTTTGACATGCTTAGCAACTTCGGCCAGCCGAATCGGAATATCCGTTACCGTTAAAGTATTACTGATATCATCCATCTCAACGGTTCCACGCTGGCTCAATATCCCAGTCAATGGAATTGAGCTTGCAGTCCGATAATTCAATTGAAATGTTTCGGTCTGAACTGGTTCTAACTCTGAAATCTGCTGGCGAGATTCCAGATCCATTTTTTCACGAGCAGCCAATTCTTCTCTTGGTGCAACGAAAATAACGTTACCAACCCTTCGCTTATCGAGCTCATGGGATTGCAATACGATATCAAGGGCTTGATCCCAAGGCACATCTTTTAACCGAAGCGTCAGACTTCCTTTTACTGAATCGCTCGCAATAATGTTCAAGTTAGTAAAATCCGCAATTACTTGCAGTACTGAACGAACTTCTACATTCTGGAAATTCAGGGATAGCTTTTCTCCTGTATAACCTCCATTCATGAGCTTCTTATGCGCTGGCACATCCTCGCTCTCGATAACAGGTTTCACTTCCAGAAAAAAACGTGTTCCTGACTGATAGGATGTATGCTCCCAACGTCCTTTAGGTTCAACAACAAGCTGAACATTATCCCCTTTGGTCAGCGTCTCGATAATTTGTACTGGGGTCGCAAAATCAAGGACATCCAGTCTTCTCGCTAAATTAGGTGGTAAATACGTTTTAACAAATTCGACAACGATTCGCTCCCCTTGCGTGTGAACATCGACCGCAGTACCTGGTTCTGATAGTAATACTTCGATACGCCCTTCACCATTAGCGCCTCGTCTAAAATCAATATCTTGTAAACTTTTTAAATTATTCTCACTTGAATTAATAATTTTTGATAGCGTTGGTGTAACTGCGACACTACTTAAATTCACTGCTTTAAGTATGATTACAACATGATTATCTTGAACCTTTGCATGATGAGTCATGGGACGCAATAAATTCATGACCAAGCGACTTCTATTCTCTGTTTGCACAATATTAATGCTACGCAAATCACTGTTACCAACTTCCTGCGTATTACGTCCCAATCCATTAATACTATTGGTAAAATCAAATACGATTCGATCAGGATTAGTCAATGAAAACCCTACTGGCGGAGAACTCATTGGCTGATCCAGTGTGATTTTGACCGTAATCTGCCCATTCGTAGCATTCACTACATTGATTGCATTAATGCTATTACGAAAACTCTGTTCTCCCTCGATCGTCTCAGCAACTGCAACAGCGTTCTGGTAAAAAATACCTATCAGCAATAATTGCAGTATGGGCAGCCATTTTTGAGAATATTTTTTCACTGCTTTTGTCTCCATTATCTCTGCTCCTGGGCTTGTAACATAAGTGTACTTGGATGTTCCGTCCAATCGCTTGCACTATCCTGAATAATTTCTCTCAATTTGATTTCAGCTTCAGAAATTCCGGTAATCAATCCAAAATTTTGGCCTGGTAATTCCCTACTTTGACACGGTGCAGGGTGCTATCGGGCGCTTTAATCAATGCGTAAATTTGTCGATCACGCTGTAACGTCCCCACCATTGCTAAATTTTCCAAGGGAAAACTCTCCAGCACCTCTTTACGACGCTTGAAATCAGGCTGAATCGATCCTTGATTTTCTTTGACTTGATTATTCTTCCTGGGTGAAAAGGGATTCGGTAACTCAAAGGCTGCATAGGTAAACTGAGTAATAGTTTGAATTTCAGGCAATGGTTCAACGGTCCCGTGTAGACCTTCACCCGAATGGTTCACGAATTCCTCAAGATCAGAATGGGTATTTGCTTCACATCCAGTCAATACGATAACAAACCCAATTAATAATAAACGAATCCTATCGTTCATTTCTTGCCTCCACTCGGGGCTTTACCTTGACTTGCGAGCTCCTCATCATCAAGATAGCGAAACGTTTTTGCCGTGGCGCTTAATACGAGCTGTTGATCTTTTCCAGGCAAGATCTCAATATCATGTAGCGTTACAATACGGGATAACTGAGAAACATCGCTGGCGAAAGCACCGATATCGTGATAATTCCCGGTCACCCGAACTGTTACCGGTAACTCTGCATAAAATTCTTTAATTAATTCACTTGCAGCAGGCTTAAATAATTCAAATTGCAGGCCACGCCCTAAACCAGCTCTATTGATATCCACAAGTAATGCATCTAGCTCGGATTTGTTAGGAAGTTGTTTGAGCATTGCGCTTAGCGAATTTTCAATTTCAATTAACTGTTGCTGCATTACCACTAAGTTGACTGCACTTTTTTTCTTAGTTAAAAAGTTTTCTTTGAGTGTTTTTTCCTCAGTTTCTGCATTTTCAAGCTCGACCCATTGCTCTTCCCAAATAAAAAAATAGCCAGCAAATATCAGTAAACAGAGCAAAATAATGAGCGCGCCCGCTTTAATTTTTGCTGGCCAATTTCCCGGATCATTCGGGTTTATTCGTTGCAATTCTTCTAGTAGGCTCATAGTGCATGCAGTGATATCAAAGCTGTTCAGTCAAGCTATTAGGCGACTCAGACAATCTGACATTTAAATCAAATTCGTTTGAACGACTATTATTAATAGTTGCTGCCTTGATTTCGATAAGTAATGGCGATTCAAACCAAGGCGATGCATCCAAGTTGCGCATCAAGGTAGAAACCCACGCATTGGATTGTGCATAACCCGACAAATGGATATGTTGCTCAGTTTGTTTTAAACTTTTGAGGTAAACGCCATCTGGCATCAGTCGTGCTACTTGATCCAAGACATGCACCACTTTTGCTCTATCGAGCTGTAGTGCTTCAACCACTCCTTTGCGGGCGATCAGCTCTTGCTTTTGTTCTTTAATGCGCTTAATTTCTTCGATCTGTTTATCGAGAATAGCAATTTGATTTTGTAAATACTGATTGCGACCGTTCTGGTGTTCAATCTCTCCGGCAATATATTCATACATTCCCCAGACAATGAACAACCCTAGCGCACAAGTCATTCCAGCTAGAATGGCAAACTGCTGCTGGCGAGCCTTACGTTTTAGTTCACGATGAGGAAGTAGATTTATTCGGATCATGATGGATCAAAGCTACGCATTGCTAAACCACAAGCAATCAAAAGCAGTGGTGCATCTTGCTTTAATTGGCGTTGTGAAACTCGGTTCGATAGTTCCATATTAAAGAAAGGGTTCGCTATTTGCGTAATCGTTTGCGTACGCGCAGCGATAATGGCTTCTAAACCTGGGATCGTTGCACACCCCCCCGATAGAAAAATACGGTCTACTTGCATGTACTGTGTTGACGTAAAAAAGAACTGAAATGCTCGCGCAATTTCTAATGCAAGCGTCTCACAAAAAGGCTGTAATACATCCTGGTCGTAATTTTCTGGTAATGTTCCTTTACGCTTTGCTGCTTCAGCTTCTTCAACTGATAAGTTAAACTGATTCTGTATCTCTTGAGTCAGCTGATCTCCACCAAACGGTTGATCACGAGCGTAAACCGACTCACCGTCATGAATGATATTTATCCGTGTAATACTCGCACCAATATCGACTAGTGCAATTACCTGGTTTTTCCCGCCTTCTGGCAATTGATGCTTCATTAACTCAAAAGCAGCTTGCGCTGCAAAAGGCTCAACATCCATGACCACTGCTTTTAAACCCGCTGTTTGAACTGCAGCAACCATATCTTCCACTTTTTCTTTACGAGAAGCTGCAATGAGCACCTCTACTTCTTCTGGATGGTCAAGCACAGGCCCCAATACTTGAAAATCAAGATTGACTTCGTCTAAGGAGAAAGGTATGTATTGATTGGCTTCTGTCTCAACCTGAAACACCATATCCTCTTCTCTCTGACCTGCTGGCAGCACGACTTTCTTAGTGATTACTGCTGCTGCTGGTAAAGCAAGAGCAGCCTCTTTAAGGCGTGAACCGGTTTTTTTCCACCCCTTACGAATACTTTCACCGACAGCTTCAAGATTTTGAATATTGCCATCAATGATTGCTTCTTTGGACATCGGTTCAATGACATAGCGTTCCAAACGATACGTATTGGTTGATTTTTTCTTGATCTTGGAAAGTTCTATTATCTTGACTGATGATGAGCTAATATCAATCCCTAA
The DNA here is from genome assembly GCA_008015595.1 of Nitrosomonas sp. Lineage (GTDB taxonomy): Bacteria > Pseudomonadota > Gammaproteobacteria > Burkholderiales > Nitrosomonadaceae > Nitrosomonas. The sequence continues at coordinate 22,480 of SSFW01000092.1, forward strand.
CAATCTGGGCGATTGAGGGAAAAAAAGATTAAGATCAAGATTAAAAGTTTTTCCGAGCATTGATTTATTTGAAACAATATTTTAGAGTTACAGTTGAAAGGCAGCTATTTCTAAGAAATGGGATCATTGCTCATCATTAATTTCATTTAGCTTACCTATCGTAGCTTCACCTAACTTGCTGAGCATTCTGACAGATTTGATCAGTATTTAATTTGATTAAAAACAGTAGTAATACCCTCTAAATTGGAAATCGATTCCTCCCTTTATTAAGCAATCCCTTTCATGTCACTCCGTTGGTTAACCTATCCCTTTATTGCGCTTTTCGCCGTCAGTTTGATTGGCATTTTATTAGTTGTATTTGCTGCACTCGTCATCATTCCGACCTTACCTTCTCTTGAAGTCATTACTGATTATCGACCGAAAATACCGCTACGCATTTATAGTGCAGAGGGATTGCTTATTGGAGAATTTGGGGAAGAAAGACGAGATTTCGTCAATATTCGTGAAACACCGGTATTTTTAAAAAAAGCGATTTTAGCTGCAGAGGATGATCGCTTTTATCAGCACGGAGGGGTCGATTATATTGGCGTACTGAGAGCTGCATACTCCAATTTTTCTGGTGGGGGTACATTACAGGGTGCGAGTACTATCACCATGCAAGTTGCTCGGAATTTTTTTCTAACCAAAGAAAAAACCCTAACTCGAAAATTTAGTGAAGCGCTCCTTGCCTTTAAGATTGAGCACAGCCTTGATAAAGACAAGATACTAGAACTTTATATCAATCAAATATACTTAGGGCAAAGAAGCCACGGCTTTTCAGCAGCGGCACAAACCTATTTTGGGAAGCCACTTATCAATATCAATCTTGCAGAAGCCGCAATGCTAGCAGGGTTGCCTAAAGCGCCTTCACGATTAAATCCGGTCGTTGACCTCAAACGATCAAAGGCACGGCAACACTACGTGCTAAAAAGAATGCATGAGCTTAGCTATATTTCAGCCAAAGAATACGAAGAAGCTGAAAAACAAACTATTTTAATTCACCGACAAACTCGTATTAATGCCATGCCTGCCGATCACATCGTCGAAATGGCACGCCAAGCATTGTATCAACAGTATGGAGAGGATGTGTATACCCGTGGACTAAAGGTCTACACTACCATTCACAAGGCTGATCAAGTGGCAGCTTATGAGGCTGTCCGTAAAGGAATTTTAGATTACGACTCACGTTATGGTTATAGAGGTGCAGAAGCATTGGTAGATATTCCACCCAGTGATGTTAATCCGGCAAAAACGCTTATATCCGCGCTACAAGAACATAGCGATAGTGATGATCTACTAATCGCAGCAGTAATATCTTCAAATTCCAATCAGATTGAAGCAATTCTAAAGAACGGACAACCCATTCAAATTTCGGGTGATGGCTTAAAAATAGCCAAGAAATACCTTGCTACTGATCCACAATTAGGGAATAAGAGAATTCGCAAGGGTTCACTCATTCGCGTTCAGAAAAACAATCAGAACCAATGGAAAATTACGCAGTTACCTGAGGTTGAGGCTGCGCTGATTTCAATTGATGCAAACGATGGAAAAATACGTGCGCTGGTTGGTGGTTTTGATTTCTACTTAAATCAATTCAATCATGTTACTCAGGCATGGAGACAGCCTGGATCAAGCTTTAAACCCTTCATCTATTCAGCATCTCTAGAAAAAGGATTTACACCTGCCACCATTATTAATGATGCTCCTATTTATTTTGATGCCGCTCAAACAGGGAGTAAAGCATGGGAACCCAAGAATTTCGATGGTAAGTTTGGTGGCCCGATTCGCATGCGTGTTGCGCTTGCGCAATCCAAAAATCTTGCATCGATTCGAATTCTACAGGCCATTGGCCCACGCTATGCACAAGACTATATTGCACGTTTTGGCTTCGATAGCAACCGCCATCCACCCTATTTACCCATGGCATTAGGGGCAGGCTCCGTAACTCCTCTACAAATGGCATCGGGTTACGCCATATTTGCGAATGGCGGATATAAGGTAGAGCCTTATTTCATTGAGCGCGTTGAAGACGATAAAGGCAATATCGTTCAGCAAGTCGATCCACTTGTGGCAGGTCAAAATGCAACACAAATTATCGACCCACGCAATGCGTTTCTGATGAACAGTATGATGCAAGATGTCATACAACGAGGTACTGCGACAGCAGCAAAGCAACTTAAACGTAATGATCTCGCTGGAAAAACTGGAACTACCAGTAATTTCATTGATGCATGGTTTTGCGGATACCAGAAAGACTTGATTACCGTTTCCTGGGTGGGATTTGACGAACCGAAGTCACTTGGAAAAAATGAAACCGGGGGTAAGGTAGCGTTACCGATCTGGATTAATTATATGGAGAAAGCGTTAAAACAGATTCCAGTTGCGACCTATACCCCTCCAAAAGGAATTGTTACCGCAAAAATAAATCCAGCTACTGGGTTAAGAGAAACAGCAGGAGGAATGAGCGAATACTTTTTTCAAGAGCACCTTCCTCCTGTGGCAACAGTTAATGATAGTGATGAAGACCTTTTATCAAATGACGATTTCTGGAGTCAAGCCTTTTAGATTCTCCTATTCAATTGCTTCCTACGACCCGCTTTGTTTTAACCAACCGGCTGCGTCTAGTGCAAAATAGGTCATAATCGCATCAGCGCCAGCTCGTTTAAAAGCAAGCAGCGCCTCTAGAACACAAGCTTCCTCATTTAGCCAACCATTGATTGCCGCTGCTTTGAGCATTGCATACTCACCACTCACTTGATAAACAACGGTGGGAGCACCAAATTTCTCCTTCACTCTGCGAACAATGTCCAGATAGGGCATACCTGGTTTAATCATGACCATATCTGCACCCTCTTGTAAATCTAGCCCAACTTCCCATAATGCTTCATCTGAATTGGCAGGATCCATTTGATAAGTGTATTTATTACCTGATTTCAAGTTCGCTGACGAACCCACCGCATCCCTGAATGGCCCATAAAAACTTGACGCATATTTCGCCGAATAGGCAAGAATCCGCGTATGGATGTGCTGATTATCATCTAATTTTTTTCGAATCGCAGCCACTCTACCGTCCATCATATCAGAAGGCGCAACGATATCAGCGCCGGCTTGGGCATGCACCACGGCTTGCTGCTCTAACACTAAAATTGTCTCATCATTTAGTACATAACCATTCTCATCAATCAATCCATCCTGGCCATGGCTCGTATAAGGGTCCAGTGCGATATCGGTAATCACACCTAATTCTGGAAAATGCTTTTTTAATGCTCTCACCGTTCTAGGTACTAACCCCTCAGGGTTTAGTGCTTCATGAGCAGTTAAGCTCTTTAATGAGGCGTCAACAACCGGAAATAACGCCATTGCTGGAATACCTAAATTCACACATTGCTCAGCTTGATGCAATAGCAGATCGATACTTAGCCTTGAGACACCGGGCATTGAAGCAACTGATTCTTTGAGATGTTGTCCCTCTAACACAAATACAGGGTAAATAAGATCATCAACACTTAATAAATTCTCTCTAACTAAATTTCTTGAAAAGTTATCACGACGTAATCGCCGCATTCTTTTTTGTGGGTATTGACTTAATGGTGACATAGCAATTTAAGAAAAAAATTGAAATAAAATGAACTTAACAGAGAATTTCGTCTCATATGCTTAGACGCAAGCATATGATGATCGTCTCTCGCCTTCCCTCCCTGAGGCGAGGCCTTTGAGATAAGGCAACTCCCCCGGTTTTTCCCCTTTGACCGGGGGTTTTTTTTGCCTAATGTGACAGTAAAGCATCATACTGTAAAATTAGTCGGTTGATTTAAACCAATTTGATCATACTTGCAATGCTTCCTCGACCCCGACAGTTGCTAAACTAGAGAATAATTGGGCTGTACAATGCGGATATTGTTCTAACAAAAAATTTTGTACGCTTTTTAAGGTTTTCATTGATTGGTTTCGTGACAACTTATCTGATTTAGACAACAAAATGTGAACCGGCTTATTTGTGATCGAAAACCACTCAAGCATCTTTTGATCAAGCTCAGTCAGTGGATGGCGCACATCCATAATCAATATCAACCCAACTAAATTAGACCGGGTTTGTAAATAAGTACTCAGTAAATGCCTCCAATGCTCACGTATCAATTGCGGTACTTTTGCATATCCATAACCTGGAAGATCAACCAGAAAATTACCATCATTCAATTGAAAGTAATTGATATGCTGGGTGCGCCCAGGCATTTTACTGACAAAAGCAAGTCGGTTACGCCTCGTCAATGTGTTAATCGCACTTGATTTTCCCGCATTTGAGCGACCAGCAAATGCCACTTCTATGTTTGTTGTTTTTGGAAGATCCTTAAGGTGATTGACCGTCGTATAAAATCTTATCCCTTGTAAAATTGACATCATCTGATCATCGCTCAAGCAAATATAGCGCTCGAATCTGTCAACGAAATAATCCTTAGCCCTTCTAGCACTAGATCATCTACCCATTCTTTGCCAGCAATATCGATATAAGGCAGCACCGCTTGAGCACCTTTCCCGCTAATAATACATTTAGGATTAGAATGACTTAAGCTCTTTGTAAATATGCTATACATCTGCTCGATTGCGCCAGTTAACCCATAAATTGCGCCGCTCACCATGGCATCTTGGGTATTACGCGGTACCTTTTGAAAACAACCGTTGCTGGAATCGGTTAATAACGCGGTTTGGTTTATTAACGTGCTTTGCATCAAATCAAATCCAGGCAAAATAATTCCACCCATAAATTCACCTTGATTAGAAAGAATATCAACCGTCATGGTGGTTCCAACACACACGACTAAACAGGCTTGTTGCTTCATGCTCCATGCAGCAATTAAAGCAGCCCATCGATCACTTCCTAGTTGAGAAGGAATATCATAATAATTCTTAACCCCACATTGATCACTTTTTGAGAAAACCCAATTTACCTTTGCTGTCCACTGAAGCTGTTTAAATATCAGCATCAGTGATTGTTCTGCGAGTGATCCAGCCACATTTGAGATCGTAACCTGTGATGGTTCCGGTATTTTCCCCCAGACATCTCCTAATGAATCGCGATGCGTCTGCATGGCAACCCCTTTATCAATCCATTTATCCTTATCCACCAATCCCCACTTTATGGCAGTATTACCTGAATCGATAACGAGCAAACAAGTCATTGAATAAAAAATTCTCAACCAATTTTACGCAAGCTAATCTCACCACAATGAAAGCTTTTCAATCCAGATTCCATTTGTAGTCGTAACGAACCATCTTCCGTTATTCCAGTTACAATTCCTCTTTCAATCAACCCAGCTGGCAATAACACTTCAACTTCCCTTGCTTCATAGCTATGATAACTGATCCACTCTTCCTTAAAAGGTGGGAAGCCTTCAGCCGCAAAAATTTCTAATACCGTTGCCATTTCAATCAGCAATGAAGCAAGTAGTTTATTGCGATCAATTGGGGTATGCGTTATCGAATAAAGATCTGAGATATCCTGATCAACGTAAAGCTTAGTTTTATCCGATAAGGTTAGATTGATTCCAATGCCAATTACTGCTGTAGCTGGCCCCTGTACTTCTCCCTGTAATTCAATCAATACCCCACCTAATTTACTGCTATTGAATAATAAATCATTAGGCCACTTTAGGGCGACCTCTCTTATTCCCAGTGACGTAAAGGTTCGTATTATTGCAATTCCAACTACTAAGCTTAGACCAGCCAGAAAATTGACTCCTTGCTGAAATTGCCAAGACAAAGAAAAAGTTAAACTATCACCTAAACCAGAAAACCACGAGCGCCCTCGACGACCCCTGCCTTTTGTTTGTAATTCCGTTACCACCACATCAATCATCGATTGATCATAATTTTTTGCTTTACTTGTATTTAACAGAATTGTATTAGTGGATTCAACGACTTCATCAATCGTTATTCGGAATCGCTGTGAATATTCAGCAAGATATTGATTAATAGCATTCTTATCCAACCATTGCACCGGATTGATCCAGCGATATCCTTTCCCAGTTACACGATAGAGCGTCACACCAAATTCATCGATACCACGGAGTGCATTCGATACACTGGTACGAGAAACGCCCAAAAATTGGGCAATTTGCGTTCCTGAATGAAACTGGCCATCGCTCAATAACTTTAAAATCGCAAAAGAGATTGGTTTCACCGAGAATCTAAGCTTTAAAGAATAGATCTAAGGTATTGCTATGAATCATGGCAATACAAACGAGAACTTGAGCAAGTTAGGTATTTATAAACTATCTTGATAACTACGTTAGCCAAAAATAGAGCGCGATAGAGAAAATTTCTATCTGAATAGAATTTAGCTGGCGTCCCCAAGGGGATTCGAACCCCTGTTTCTGCCGTGAAAGGGCAATGTCCTAGACCGGGCTAGACGATGGGGACACATAATTTCAAAAC
>SSFW01000137.1 GCA_008015595.1 Nitrosomonas sp.
CTTTAAAGACAATTGCTTATAAAAATAAAATAATCTGCATTCTATTTTCCATTTTTATCTCTTGTCGTAAAAATTATTTCGAGTTTATTTAAATTGTCGATTATTTTTACATCTTTTATGGCCTCAAAAAATCACTTAGCAAAGCCATGATCTTAATTAAAATAATTATTTAAAATCATAACGTTATATTTAATTTTTTTGTGGCATGTTTTTTGCTGCTAAGTAGCTAAGGAAAATTTAATCCTTATCACGTTTCAAAATTCAAAAAGTTAAAAAAACTAGATCATAGATTAATGAGGGAAGCAATCAATGGATAAATCTTTAAAAAACAAAATGGCTGGCGTAGCAAGCGCAGTAGCTATTGCGATGAGTGCAAGCGCAGCCTACGCTTATGTTGAAACTCAAACCTTCTGGGGTGCTGGCTCTCAGTCAGGCGGTGATGTTACGTTTACCAATGAAGGTGTTGGCGCAAATCAACTTAAAATTACCTTTGACAACACATCGAACTTCAGTGGAATCATAACGGGTATCGTTTTTAATATTACTCAAAATATTAATAACGCATCAGTTTTATCGTTTGTGGATGGCAATGGTACTGATTTGACCAGTCTCTGGAATATTGATTTTAATGTAAATAACAATATCACCCCGGGTAATACTGTATTTGACATCGCTTTCACCACAAATAATGGCATTATTGGCGGTATTTACAATTCTGGAGTTGCAACCAGCATAGCTAACACTTATCCTGATGTCGCAACATTAGTATTACAAGTCTCTGATCCAAATCCATGGAGCTTTAGTGATGTTGGTGATGACTCTATATTGCGGACACAGCGTACCGGTGCAAATGGCAATGGAAGTGATAAAATTGCTACCAGCAGTAGTAGTACGAGCACCAGTGGTGGAACATCAACAAGCAGCACCAGCGGTGGAACATCGACAAGCAGTACCAGCGGTGGAACCTCAACGAGTAGCACGAGTGGCGGCACAACCACGAGTAGTACCAGTGGCGGTACAAGCAATGGCAATACTGTTTCAGAACCAGGTGTTTTAGCATTATTAGGCATTGGTTTACTCGGGCAAGCACTCATGTTTGTAGCAAGACGCCGTCGCCTAGGATCAAAATAAACGCTAACAACTTATTAGTTAGCTTAATTTTAATTACTACGAAATAGTTTGTAGCATTTAAATGAAAGGTTTAAAGAAAATGCGCTTAGGCGCATTTTCTTTTTGTATTGCACGAATTAAATTAATGCTATTTTGTTTGAGCTTTAATTACATATTAGAACTCAATGAGACAACGCGTCAGAAATTTATCAGCAACTCTATTTTTAATATTGATTTTAGGTACTTTTTACGGAACCGTACCTTATTATCAAAACTACTTTTCTTCATCAACCGACTTTCTTGGTCAAGAATATAGTCACTGGCAAGTTCTGCTGACAACAATGTTAGCTTATGTTGTTATTCTCTCTATTTTTTATTTGACGGAAAAATCACCAAGAATTTCTAAATCAATTTACTGCCTACGTGCAATTCAACGTCTGATGAGATCACCCAAAAGTATTTTGCAGACGGGACTACCTTTTGAAGAAAGACTTGGATTACTGAGTATCCTACTTAAGGGGTTCTTTATCCCGCTCATGGTCGTTTGGTTATTTGCTCACACAGGACATATGATCGAGCATGGAAATAAATTAGCCGTAGCATTAAATCAAGCAACCATCGAATGGATATCGTTATTTAATGCGCATGGCTTTTGGTTCATGTTCAAAGTAATTCTCTTTTTAGATGTTCTGTTCTTTACGGTTGGCTACATGATCGAGTTGCCATCACTTAAAAATGAAATCCGATCTGTCGACCCTACTTTAATGGGATGGTTTGTAGCACTTGCCAGCTACCCCCCTTTCAACGGTCTAACTTCTTCTGTTTTTGCTGGATATACCACGGATTTTCCTCAATTTAATGATCCGATTTTACATATCGCTTTAAATATTTTTTTATTAATCTTAATGGCTTTCTATACTTGGGCTTCGATTGCACTTAATCTCAAGGCAAGTAATTTGACGCATCGAGGGATTATTATGCACGGCCCTTATCGCTATATTCGTCATCCAGCTTACACGTGTAAAAATTTAGCTTGGTGGATTGGCGTATTACCCGCAGTAATCGCTGCAACAGAAACTTCCATAACAGCAACTTTGCTTGCCGTTGGATCTATGCTGGGTTGGTCAATCATTTATATCCTACGCGCATTAACAGAAGAAGATCATTTGCGCAGTGTAGATAACGAGTACGATCTATATTGTCAGAAAGTTAAATACCGATTTTTCCCCGGTATTATCTAGCAAATCATTAGTAGCGCTACTCCACTTACTTTGTATTTCATTCTCAACAAAAACCCAATCTCACAACGCTGGACTCGTTTATCAGCAAGTGACTTCTTTATTATTCTTCCAATCTATCCGATAAATATTCGATAGTTTTTTTGTCTGTGAGTACTACTTACAGCAAACAACTATTTGTTAAAGGCAAACCTCGCGAAAGTGAGGGACGCAAAGTCATTGATCTACAGGGAAAATTCCCCAGGATAGCAAGACTGCCAGATAGTATTCTTCATTAAGCAAACACTCGCAATTGTTTGAATTCGAAGATCAGTTCAAGCGCTGCAACTCGCTTTTTATATAAAACTAGCAAGCCATGCAACGCAACGACTCATGCAGTTCCTTTCCCGGGCTTCCCCTGAATTTAAAAAAGTAAAGGATAAATTCATGGAAAGCACCAATCAAAGTTATTTATTTTTCAGTGCATCAAAAAATCAAATTTACGACTTTCTTAGTTTTTCTGTTTTTGTATGCTTATTTTTATCATTTCTTTTGATCCCCACCCAATTGCATTCATCTCCCCCAGAACATGCAAATTCAAGCGAATCACTTGAGAAAGGAAATCGTCAAAAATGGAATGCAGAAACATCAGCAAGAGGTAGGATTTTAGTAATGCCTCGAGCAGGATTACCTGCTAAGGCTCTGGTTCATATTTTGAAAGAACATAATGGTAAAGTCAGAAAAATAGGCCAGAGTGATTTATACATTGTTGATATACCGGAATATTCTGAAGAAAGTGTCATTACTGCTTTAAATCAGCATCCGTATTTGAAATATGCAGAACCTGATTATATTTTCTACTCTAGCCTTACTCCCAATGACCCATACTTTGGCAACGCATGGCACCTTTCCAAAACTGGAGCTACTGCTGCCTGGGATCTTTCACAAGGGGCAGGCATCACTATCGCCATTCTCGATACTGGCGTTGACAGCGCACATCCAGATCTAGCAGGAAAAATAGTCCCTGGCTGGAATTTCTATGATAATAACTCCAATACTGTCGATGTAAATGGGCATGGCACTGCGGTTGCTGGTGCAGCAGCAGCCTCCAGCAATAATGGAGTTGGTGTTACAGCGATGGCTGGGCAATCAAAAATCATGCCTGTAAGAATCGCTAGCCCTGAAGCAACAGCTTATGGTAGTACTATCGCACAAGGCCTAACTTGGGCAGCCGATCAAGGAGCACGTGTGGCAAACATTAGCTATGCGAATGTACCAGCAAGTTCCACAATCATTAATGCTGCACAATATATGAAAAATAAAGGGGGGCTAGTTATTGTTGCTGCAGGTAATGGTGGAAAAGACGAAGGTTTTACGCCAACCACATCAATGATCCCAGTATCAGCTACCAATGCAACTGATACTAAAACCAGTTGGTCTAGTTTTGGTAATTATGTCGCATTATCAGCTCCAGGTATTGATATCTGGACTACCTACCGCAATGCATTATACGGAACAGCTTGGGGAACTTCACTGGCAAGTCCAGTCGTAGCAGGTACTGTAGCATTGATGATGGCAGCCAACACAAAGCTGGGCAGCACAGAGATTGAAAGCTTATTGTTTTCAACAGCAAAAGATCTCGGCTCGGCAGGTCGCGACCCCTATTATGGATATGGCCGTGTAAATGCTGCTGCCGCAGTTCAGGCAGCTAAGTCAAATATAACAGCAACCGACACAACGCCACCAATCGTATCGACTATTGAACCACTTTCCGGGGAAACTGTAAGTGGAATCGTTCCCGTTGATATTCAAGCTTATGATAATGTTGGTGTAACACGAGCTGAGCTTTGGGTCAACAATACGAGTGTTGCCGTTGATACTTCTGAACCATTTGCATTTGCCTGGGACTCTGCTGGTGCATCAAATGGAGAAACGAATTTGGTTGTTCGTGCTTATGATGCCGCAGGCAATATGTCGCTATCCAATGCGATCAGCGTTACAGTTAGTAATCCCATTCAACCGCCTATCGTGGATACTGAAGCACCTATCATTAGCATTATTAATCCACTAACAGGTAATGTATCTGGAGCAGTCACCATTACGGCAAATGCATCCGATAATAATGGTGCAAGCGGTATCACTCTTTCAATTTATATTGATGGTGTCCTAAAAACAACGGGGATAGGAAGTGCACTAAGTATGAGTTGGAATACACGCTCTAAGTATGTTAAGGCTGGCATGCACACGATAAAAGCAATAGCAAAAGATGCTGCGGGTAATTCATCAGCAAAATCAGTCAGTGTTAATGTTATAAAGTAATGTCCCGCTGATGAACTAAACACGTGCTTGTCATTAAAAGCACGTGTTTTCCCTACTTACGCTAGTATTAATCCCACTCGCCTAATACTTTTCTAATTAATATGTTCCCCAAGTAGAAATGCTAAAAACTTTTGCCTAATCTCATGCGATGCATCTCGGAATAATTGGTATTGCGCATGCTGATCCGGTCGATGTAAATCAATCACAATCGCCCATAACGGGTCAGTGCTTGTTGGTAAATTCGAATAGCGCACATCAATCAGTAAATGAGGGCGTTCTGGTTGAATGCCAATATACCCGGCTGAAAAATGGGTAAATCGCTCAATATCGTCTGCTAGTACTGATTTCTCAGGTAATTTTGGAGCATGTATACCAGGAATAAATTTCTCAATGGTTTCACCTTCGTATACTTTCGGTTCTGAAAAAAAACCAACGCGTATCGCATCAACATAAAACTTCCCATTCATTTCATAAATTGATCGCCATAGTATTAAATTTGCAAGTGTAGGCTTCACGATGCTCGTTTCGATAACATGACCTCGTGTTTGTGCGAGGAAAGCAGTCATATTTTCTGCGCGTTGTAGCTGAACCCAACCCACACAAAGATATAATCCAGCAAGGAATAAACTTATGCGTGCGAATGTTTTTGTTTTTTTTCTAAAAGCGATAATGACACCTGCCAGTAAAATCAGCGTAAAAACAGGGTCTATCACTGAAATGAGATTTAACGCGACACGTTCTTGACTGATTGGCCAGAACAAATGCGTGCCATAGCTTGTTAAGCCATCTAATACACCGCTTAAGCTATAACCTAGAAAACAGTAAAAATACAGTCGCAAGAACGATAGCTTATGTCGCAAAAAAAACCAAAGCATCAGTGCAGCGATTAACGCACCGAATGGAACAAAAAAAATGGAATGAGTGAAATGCCGATGAAACTCTACGGTTAGCAAAGGGTCTTGATCAGATTGAATCAAAATATCAGCATCTGCTAATAAGCCCGCAAAAAAACCAACTCCCGTTGCAATTCGCGTTTCTTGCTGCTTTGAACCTGCCTGCGCTAAAGCCGCACCTAATAAACCCTGTGTCAGTAAATCCATATCACTATATTATTATGCTTATTCACGCGATGCTGAATAATTTATTTGTTCTAATCATTAAAAATCATATAATTAGGTATTGTCTCAAATTGTAATGCAATCCTAATGAAATAGAAGGATTGTTATCGCTGATCATTCCTAAAGATAGGACATGATTTAGCGATATTAATTTGATATACCTTGTTAAGGGAATCCAAAATGCAAGCATCCAGTGACTTTCAAATGAATCTGAATCATTTTAGCGTAGAAATTGCGACAGAAAGCTTACGCAATCTTAATCTATTGCAATCATCTGAATCTACCCCCCCTTCGCTCCTTAATCGAATGACTGCCCAGATGCAAGCAGATGCTGTATTTGCTGGAAAATTAATCCTAGCTATACAGAATTTGGCTGTATCAGAAGAACTCGATACCAACCATCAACTTATTGATAAACTTAACGAAGCGCAACACTATATCAACCAATTTTGTGACGAATTAGGTCTGAGATATAAACCAGGAAATGAACACTCAGCCTCAGACAATAACGATGATCATAGTTATTCCGATGCAGTTTCAGCAGCAGATAATTTGCATAGCATTATTGAGATACTATGTTCTGTAATCAAAACACCATCCCAATCTGCAGAAGGTATTGCTTCTAAGTTTTTTGTTGTTTAATCGAATACTAGAAACGCTTCTGCTTTCTCTGATAGCGCCAATAATAAAGCGTAGCACCAATTATACAAAACAGTAAAAGCACTACAATAATATTATGTAGGTATGCTTTGATTAATACCTCGTTCTCCCCAATATAGTAGCCTAACAACGCTAAAATGATGACCCAGATTCCAGCCCCTAAACTTGTGTAAAGGCTAAAGATCACTAAATTCATATTAGCTAACCCTGCTGGCAAAGAAATATATTGCCGAATGACAGGGATAAGACGCCCAATGAAGGTCGAGATATGGCCATGGCGATTAAAGAAATTTTCCATCCTCGACAAAGTATCTTCGTTAAACATGACATAAGTACCATATCGAATCAAGAGTGGGCGACCTAGTTTGATCGCCAAGTAATAATTAAATAAAGCGCCGCTAAGACTACCAACGATTCCACATAAGATTGCAATCATTAGGTTCATCTCTCCTTTGAAGGCTAGATAACCAGCTGGAATCATCACCACTTCACTGGGAAAAGGGACAAAGCTTGATTCCAGGAACATCATAATCACAATTCCTGCATAACCGAGCATACCAACGGTTTCAACAATCCAATTGATTATTTCGTACAAGCTTGTGCACTCCCTTTCAATTAAACGAAGGGTAATTAAAAAATACCTTAGGGAACAGCTTCTTCCTGTGATTTCACTTCGGGTGTCACCAAATCCTCACGTTTAACCCCTAATAATAACAAGATAGGACTTGCGACCAAGACTGATGAGTAAATACCAAATAAGATACCAATCGTTAAAGCCAGTGCAAAATAGAACAAAGTCTCACCACCAAAAAACAACATAGCTAATACGACAATCTGTGTACTTCCATGCGTAATAATGGTACGGGACATCGTTCGCGTAATAGCATTATTGATCACTTGATTGACCTCAGCTCTTCGCATTTTTCGGAAATTCTCACGAATCCGGTCAAAAATTACGACTGATTCATTGACAGAATAACCAAGAATTGCCAACACGGCTGCGAGAACCGTTAAAGAAAATTCCCATTGAAAAAAAGCAAAAAAACCCAGAATAATAATCACATCATGAAGGTTAGCAATAATTCCTGCTACTCCAAACTTCCATTCAAAGCGCATCGCTAAATACGCAACAATACCCAACGATACAAAAAGAAGTGCTAGCGCACCGTTTTCCAGTAATTCTTGCCCAACTTGGGGTCCCACAAACTCTACACGGCGAACTTCAACGGTATCATCAGCTTTCTTCAGCGCATCAATAACAATTTCTGACAATTTTGCAGCGGATAGGTCACCTTTAATCGGTAACCGAATCATGACATCGCGTGAAGATCCAAAATTCTGGACCGACACATCCGAGATACCGATCGAACTAAAGGTGCCACGAATTTTATTCAGATCTGCCGGTTGCGCGTAATTTACTTCCAGAACCGTACCACCGGTAAAATCAACACCTAAATTAAGTCCTTTATAAGCAATAAAAAAAACGGATAAAACAAACGTCAACAAAGAAATGGTCGTAGTATATTTTCCCCAGCTCATGAAGGGAATATCGCGTTCAAATCTAAAAAATTCCATAGGTTAATTATCCTTAATAGGATTTGTTAATTCACTATTCTTAGTCTTTGCATTCTTGCCAGAACGTTTAGTCTTGACTGCAGATTTCCAAACTGTTCCGATCGAAATATTTTCAAGTTTGCGCTGATTACCATACAAAAAATTAACTAAAGAACGTGAAACCAACACCGCGCTAAAAATTGAAGTCATGATTCCTAAGCACAACACCACGGCAAATCCTTTAATAGGACCCGATCCAAACGAAAATAACGCAAGTCCCGCAATCAGTGTAGTGATATTAGAGTCCAAAATTGTTCCAAAGGCTCGCTCATAACCAGCACTAATAGCCATATGGGGAGTAGCGCCACTTCGCAATTCATCTCGAATACGTTCATTAATTAGGACATTCGCGTCGATAGCCATACCGACTGTTAACGCAATGGCTGCCATACCCGGCAATGTCAGGGTTGCTTGCAAAATTGAAAGTAACGCTATTAATAGCAATAAGTTAGCACCGAGTGCAATCACTGAAATAACACCGAATGCTCGATAGTAAATCATAATGAAAATTGCAACGGCTAGGAATCCAAACAAGTTTGAATTGAACCCCCTTGCGATATTTTCTGCACCCAAGCTAGGCCCTACAGTCCGTTCCTCGATGATTTCCATCGGTGCGGCAAGCGCGCCGGCTCTCAGCAGTAAGGCCACATCACGGGCTTCAATCGTACTCATTCGGCCACTGATTTGCACCCGCCCTCCCCCAATCTCTTCACGAATCACCGGCGCAGTAATGACCTCACTCAGATTTTTTTCAACCAGCAAAATAGCCATGCGCTTACCTACGTTATTACGAGTCAGATCCTTAAAAATTCTGGCCCCATTACTATCGAGATTTACATGAACAGCAGGTTGATTATCGCTATCAAATCCAGGCTGCGCATCGGTAATGCGATCTCCTGTCAGCAATACTTGTTTTTTAACCAGCAGAGGACTGCCGCCTCGCTCAGTAAAAAGCTCGGTACCCAAAGGAGCCTGTCCGCGTAATGCTGCATCGATATCACTTTCGTCATCCACTAACCGGACTTCGAGCGTCGCTGTTCTTCCTAAAATATCTTTCGCCTTGGCGGTATCTTGTACGCCAGGTAATTGAACGATGACACGGTCCATTCCTGCTTGCTGAATAATAGGCTCAGCCACACCAAGCTCATTAACGCGGTTACGCAATGTCGTAATATTCTGCTGTAAAGCTGCGGTTTGCATTCGCGCATGTGCATCAGGTTTAATGGTTGCAATCAGTAAAAAGTTTCGATCCATATTGGTCGTTCGCAATTCCAAATCAGGATAAATTCTTTTAAGCTCAGTTTCACCTTTGACACGTGCTGGCTCATCGCGAAACTTGATTGTAAGTTGCCCTCTTTCACGCTCGATTCCTGAGAAGGAAACTTTCTGCTCCCGTAAACTACTACGAATATCCGCGCTGTATCGATCAAGCGCTTTAGTTAACGCACCGACCATATCCACTTGCAACATGAAGTGGACCCCGCCACGTAGATCGAGTCCAAGATACATCGGTAAAGCACCGACACTACTCAGCCAATCAGGTGAATTTGGAATCAAATTCAATGCAACGATATAGTCGTTTCCCAGTTCCGCTTGTAAAAGATCCTTAGCTTTGATTTGTGTATCCGTTTCAGTAAAGCGAACTTTGATGCTACTTCCCTCCACAATCGTTCCATTTGTTGGAATATTTGCTTTACGTAAGCTATCTTCGACTTTTTTGATCAATTCAGGGTTAACGGTTGCGGTTGCAACACGAAGCGGCGAAATTTGAATTGCCGGAGATTCCCCAAAAAAGTTAGGTAAGGTATATAGCAATCCAAAGAAGAGGGAAATGACAATAATCAGATTTTTCCAGAGCGGATATCGATTCATATTAATTAATTAGTTTTGGTACACAGAATTTGATTTGAACAGAGCGGGTATAAAAATGCTTAACTTTCTTTTTTATTACCCTCTGAAGACGTTTCTTTATCAGTTGCATCGCCATTCTTATCATCATTGCTACTTTCAGTTGTGTCAGTAACTTTCTGTGTTTTATTATTTTTAGTTGATTTACTACTTTTACCGGTATCAATGCTTTTCAGTGTTCCTTTTGGCAACAAAGTTTGCACACCGGATTTAACGACAATAATTTCCACATTAGGCGCAATTTCGAGTGTGACATAATTATCACCAACACTCACGACACGCCCCAGCTCACCTCCGCTGATGATGACTTCGTCACCCTTCTGCAAGGCTTCTCTCATCTTAATTTGCTCTTTTGCACGTTTGGATTGAGGGCGAATTAAAAGTAAGTAGAAAATGACTAAAATACCGATTAAAGGCAACAAACTCATTAATCCAGGCTCAGTCTGACTTCCACTCGCCGCCTGAGCAAATGCTTCACTAATCAACATTCGCGTATCTCCTCTATAATTGTTTAAATTTAAAATCTAAGCATTCTAGCACGGCCTTAGGCTAGCCCATAAATTCTCGCTGATATTGCTCAAATTGATGGGTCTCGATTGCGTGTCGTATCTCACGCATAAGCTGTTGATAGTAATATAGATTATGAAGTGTATTGAGCCGTGCCCCTAGCACTTCATTGGTTTTTTGTAAATGATGCAAATAAGACAACGAGAAGTTTTTACAGGTATAACATTGGCACTTCTCGTCTGGCGATTGCGTTGCAAGGCGATAACCGCTATTACGCAGCTTGATAATACCGTTTCTGGTATAAAGCCACCCGTTACGCGCATTGCGTGTTGGCAGCACGCAATCAAACATATCAATGCCTTGCGCTACAGCATGCACGATATCTGCTGGCGTACCTACTCCCATCAAGTAACGCGGCTTATCTTCCGGTAATAAAGGAGCAGTATGTTTCAAAATGCGCTGCATATCTTCTTTGGGTTCGCCCACTGACAGACCACCAATGGCATAGCCATCAAAGCCAATTTGTACCAACCCTTGCAGGGACTGCTCGCGAAGGTTCTCATGCATACCGCCTTGAACGATTCCAAATAGTGCATTGGAATTTCCTTCATGCGCACGCTTAGAACGTTCCGCCCATCTCAAACTCAATTCCATCGAGGCCTTTACGATTGCAAAATCAACCAAATAAGGTGTGCACTCATCAAAAATCATCACAATATCAGAATTGAGTATGCACTGAATTCGCATCGATTCTTCTGGAGAAAGAAAACAAAGATCGCCGTTAATGGGAGACCGAAACTTGACGCCCTGTTCCTGAATTTTGCGTAGCTGACCCAGACTAAAAACTTGAAACCCACCCGAATCTGTCAATATCGGACCATGCCATTGCATAAATTGATGTAGCCCACCATGCGCTTCAATGACTTCGAGACCAGGACGTAACCATAAATGGAAGGTATTTCCCAATATAATTTGCGCTTGGAGTTCCTGAAGTTCAGCCGGCGAAACCGTTTTTACCGCGCCGTAGGTACCAACTGGCATAAAAACAGGCGTTTCCACTGTACCATGCGCAAGTGTCAACGATCCTCGTCTTGCTCTACCCTCGGTTTGAAGTAACTGAAACTTCATATTTTCCTTTCTATCAACATGGCATCCCCATAACTAAAAAAACGATACCGTGGTGTAATCGCATGGCGATAGGCACGACGAATGTTCTCAAGACCCGCAAATGCAGAAATCATCATGATTAACGTTGAACGTGGTAGATGAAAATTAGTCAATAAACGATCAACGATCTGGAATTTAAAACCAGGCGTGATAAAAAGCTGAGTACTGCCGTGACCAGGAACGATTTTACCGTTATATTTTTGCGCGCAGGACTCAAGCGTTCTCAATGTTGTGCTACCGATCGCTAAAACTCGCCCCCCCTTGCGTTTTGCTTGCTGAATCGCTTCAATGGTGGCTTCAGGAATATGGTACAACTCGGTGTGCATGGTATGCTCCAGAACATTCTCAGTTCGGACCGGCTGAAATGTCCCTGAACCCACATGGAGTGTAATATAAGCAATATTTACGCCTAATTCACGTAATTGCCCAAGCAAATTTTCATCGAAGTGCAATCCAGCAGTAGGTGCTGCAATTGCACCTGCCTCACTTGCAAAAACGGTTTGATATCGATCTTCATCCGCTAAGGTCGCATCGCGTTCAATGTAAGGGGGAAGCGGCAATTGTCCGTATTGCGCTAGCAACTGCAATACTGAAAGTGCGTGCTCGAACTGGAGTAAATAGAAACCTTGCTGACGATCATTAACGATTGCACTGACTTGATCAGCCAAGATTAACTTTGAACCAATCTTAGGCGCATGACTCGCTCGTATCATCACGAGTGCGTGCTGTTCATCGAGTATTCTCTCAACAAGTACTTCAATGCTACCACCTGTTTCTTTAGTTCCAAAAAGTCTTGCTTTGATGACCTGGGTATTATTAAAAACCACAACATCATTCGGTCGGAGAAAATCGGGCAAATCAATAAACATTGAATCACAATGCTGATCTGATGCGCCATCAAGGTAAAGCAATCGACTATCCGTTCGGCGCTCAGATGGAAATTGCGCGATTAATTCAGTCGGTAAAAAAAAATCAAAATCCTGTATTTTCATCCCGCTTATTATACTGTTCCTACGCTACTCCTTGACAAATGTCAGCGAATGTAACAGGATTGCGTGCTTGCTTTGAGAGATCTTTGTTTGAAAAAAATGAGGTAACTTAAATCGATTGCACTCGCGCTTAGTGAAATAGGTTTGATATAATACGTGCGATCGTGGTTAACAATACTGCAACTCGATTATAATTGCGCCCGTAGCTCAGTTGGATAGAGTACTTGGCTACGAACCAAGGGGTCGTGGGTTCGAATCCTGCCGGGCGCGCCATAGATTAGTCAGTATAATTGTAGGCGTTAGTAAATACTATTTTTGTTTTGGAAACTTATTTCTGAAAGCAAAAATAAATAATCCAAATAGGCCAAGTAGCTCAGTCGGTAGAGCAGAGGACTGAAAATCCTTGTGTCGGTGGTTCGATTCCGCCCTTGGCCACCAGTAACCATGCGGTTCTTAGCTATTTTTGATTAGGTGATTTTTTCCGCAAATCAGGTTTTTTTCCGCAAAAGCTGTGGATAAGTTAGCTATTCCCTTCCATTATTGTTACCAGCTAATCTATTCATAACTCGGTCAAGGATAGCTGCGATTTGTTCCATTCCCATACGTTTTGCTAGGCTAAACAAAATGAGAAGCTCTAAAATAAGCAAAGCAATGGGGCCACCGAAGTTTGACATGACGCTGAAGAAAACCACGTCCAGAAGGATTACTAAAACAAGGATACAAACAAATCGCTCCTCCCGTCTAGCATCCCGTTCGTAGTCTAATTCTCTCTGAAGACGTTCTATTTGTTTATCTTTTACAGTTGGCTCTTCAAGTAGAATGTCTTCAAGATTCTCAAGATGTTCGTTTTCTGTGTTCTGCATACTCTAATCTGCTACGATACTCTTTCAAAATATCATCATTATTAATTGTTTTTCCATTCAGCCTAGAACCATAATACTTTGACCACGCACCATTTTCCCAATGAGTAACAGCCACAAGCCATCCTGCTGATTTATTCGATAACTGATCACAAACCTTGTTCAATATTTTAGCTTCTGTTCCATCGCTCTGAATATTATCTCCAAGACTGAACATACTCTTTACAGGAGAGGAACCATAAACCTTAATGTGATGATATAAATCTGGCTGTACTGGCCCATAGTCCCAAGCTTCAAAACTCTGTGTTATTAAAGGCGAACCATACTCACCCAGGTGAAACATGTGTGCAATATAGATTAACTTCTGTAATTCCAAGTTAGTCAAAGACCATCCAGACCTTTCACATAGTCGTCTTGCTGCATCGTATACAGATATTGTCATTATTTTAGTTTTATTTATATTAATCATCGATTTACTTATTTATTATTACGTCACTAATTTTTTTATGCAAAAATAAATTATTTTGTAGGCGTGACATCTTCACCCAAAACTTCAGAGATATAAACCTCGGTCATCGTTACTGAAGCATGTCCTAATTGCTTTTGAGCTTCTCGAATATTGCCTGATATTTCTGTCTTATCGGTTGCTGCTTTTCTTCTTAAATCTCTGAACTGGAACGATTCCTTGCTTATCCCTGCTGCTTCTCTCGTTCGTTGAAACCGTTGCTCTAGCGCTCGCAAAGTTAAAGGTTGACCTTGTTCGTTAACGATCAAGCGCATACAGTAAACCTTGAAGGATTTCTTCCTGGTTAATATTCTTTTGATAAGGCTTGCAAGCTCCCCTTGAATTGCGATTTTAAGCATCGCGCCCGTTTTGTTCTGTCTGACTATCAGCTTGCCGTTTTGAATGTCTTGATCGCTCATTTTTAGAACGTCAGACGGTCTTTGACCGGATAAGTAGGCTAAATCCATGACATCTTTCAAAGGCTGACTTGCGATTCTATAAATCGAGTCGTACATTTCATTAGAAATATAGATTTTCTTCCTTCCTGGTTCTTTTTTGCCCCTGATACCCGCGCATGGGTTCGCCTTATCTGTGTATCCCCATTCCCTTGCTTTGTTGAATATGTGACTAAAAAGCGCTTTTTCTCGCTTCGATCTTACTGATGCCCCTGATTTTTCCCTCCAATCTATATATTTCCTGATGTGATGCGGCTGGATTTCTTCTAAAGGGGCAGGTGGGTTATCAAAAAACTTGTACAAGTTTTGCAGTTCAATGATGTTCCCTTTTTGAGTGAGTGCAGCTTTTGTCGGAATGACTTCGCGCGTGTATCTTTCAGCCACATAACGGAAAGTGATTATTTGCTGATGTTTGGGTTCTTGGTCGATCTCAAGCTCTGACCATTTTTTGACTGCTATCGCGTAATCTTTGCCGAGGGCAATTTCACGCCGAGGATTTGTTCCGGTGTCGTAATAGTAGTAAGTCGTTTTGCCGCGCTTTCTGGCTCTCAAGCCTTTGGGCAGGTTTTTATTTACTGTTGGTAATCTTCCCATAAGCTTCTTATGTTGTTAGATGGGGTTCCCATGTCTTTTTGATTATTTCTGGTGGCCGACCTTCAACTGCTGATCGAGTGACAATCGGCCTACCTGATGCGTTAATATAAAACGGAATGCCCATTTTGCGTAACTGCACTACCTGACAAGACTTAAGTTTCCGCCCTGTCAGGGTAGCAACATCTTCACTACTTAAAAAAGCACTTTCACTCATTCTTGATTCGGCCAGCTAATCGTTCTAATCGATAAGCTGCATTGGCTAAAGATAAAAGTGAATCATCTGCCATCGTGTAGTAGAAATTCATCATCAAGATCAAGGCATCCATTGCGTTTTGAAGATCGTATCGTTTGTCTTCAGGTAGCTGTTCTGCCGAGCTTCTTATTTTAACGATTAAAAGCTTCGCATCATGCAACCTGAGATTATCTTGATTGACATATCTTGGGCTGACGTGCAGCCAATCTACTTTTTCCTCTTGTCCTTTTTGAGTACGAAGAAAATCACAGGCTTGATCGAATTTATCAGCAGGTAAGTTACGATACCCTTTAATTTTGAAATGCTTATAAAAGCGTTTCCACTCATTCATCCGATCAGTCTGATAAATGAATCTTTTCTGCACAATTTGAGCGAGCAAATCAGCTTGCTCTTTAGAGATGGGTGTAATCATATTTCGTCTCCTTTGAATGGAGTTGACTACAGCGATATGCGTGTGGTCGGGTGCTTCAAACCTGACGAAAGAACAGGCGAAGTTATTCCCCTTGCGGGTATTGTATTCCTCGCACGCCCGACCATTTAAAATTATAGGCGAAAAAAGACCGCTTGTCTGACGGGCACGGCTGCCGCTTTCGTTCAGTTGTAGTGTTTGAAGCACCTGAGTACCAATATAGTAGGTGTTTGTATGGGGTGTCAACTCAGCAAAGCTCAGCGCTAGCCGGTTGTATGACTACATCTACATGCTCTTTCAGGTACTCAGCAAATTTCGCTATTTCGCTCCCTGTCGGTTTGAATTGCGCTGTGAACGTCATGAACACAACAAACCCATCATGAGCTTTTACTTTTATGTTCTTAATATTCACATCGAAGTGAGTACTTCCTAGAATGCTTAAGCAGTAATCACCCATTTTGTAACCGAAAATGATCTCGCTAACTTTCATATTCCTAACTTGTCCTCTCTCTAGGAATAGAAAGTCATGTAAAGCAGGTTCTAATGAACTAGAAATTTCTGCTGCTTTAACTGCAATCGTTAACTTCAGATCGACTTTCAATTCTTGTTCGTCATCGGTTTTACTATTCTCTTTTCTTGTGTTCAGATTCTCAATAAATGCTGCGCCTTTGTATTCAAATTTGGCCATTTTTTATGCTTCCTCTTTGATTGGTTTTTGTGATGTGGTGATTAATTCTGATTTGCCGTCTTGCATCCAGACACAAGTCATTCTTTCTTTGAAGTGTTGAACCAGCGCTGTAAGAGATTCGCGCTTGAATGTAGCCATTGCGATAGCTGTTTCTATCTGCTTCGAAAGCGCAAGCGTATTGAACAAAACGATTGCTTCCAGTCTCGAGGCTGCGTCTAATACATCTAGCCTGTCTACTACGAAAAACTTGTGACCCGAAACAATGCTCAAGGCGATTGTTATCAGCAGATCACATCGCCATTTCTCAGATTCAGATAGCAAGTGATAATCCCTGCCTGATAGCTTTATGTTGATGTCGGTATCGATTGATACTGTTTTCCATTTTGCTAATTCTGCTAATTCTGCTAATTTTTCATTGATGGGTTGAAGTGCTTCGTTTATGAAGTCAGAAGGAATGCCGGAAGGTTCAAGTGATTCAGCGATCTTCGACCAGACTTTAACCATGTTGTGTACTCCATAGCCTTGTCGGTTTTCTCTTGCGCTTGTGCGAACTCACGCTCGATAACAAGCATTCTATTGATCTCTTTTTCAGTATCAGCTTTAATCTGCTTGTGGTTTGCGATCTTCGCATCGAGGGCAGCTAGCATTTCTGCTGTATACATATTGCGCTCATCGATTTGTTCCTGAAATTGATTGATCTTGCCTTTATTGATTGCAACCATCTCAAGATCACGCTTACCGTTCAATACTGATTTACGCATCACTTCTAGGCTTTGCTCTAAATCATTTAGGCTGACTGCTGCTTCCTCATCGCCTCTTAAGTCACCGTGCACGATTAAATTTTTTGCAGCAGTCATGATCAGTTCGGTTTCACAAGCAGGGCACTTGCAAACGATGTCGTTTTCACCAATTGCATGTGTTGCTCGCTTCGCTTTCTCGAAAGCTGACTCTAATTTTTTAAGCTCTGCTTCATCATGTTCAAGCTTTGCTTTTATGCGTTCTAAACTGCCAGCATTCGATATTTCATCGATCTTCTTCTTAGCGTTGCTCTTAATCTCTAGCTCAAATTTCAGTCTTGCTAATTGATCATTGAATAATGCAATTTCTCCATCTGTTTCATAAAGTGCTTTTTCTAACTCAATAACTTTTGTTCTAGCACCATCAAGATCGCCCTCACCCGCTTTTACTTTCCACGTTTCAGCTTTCTTTTCGCCGTAGGTTTCACCTGTTACCCCACGCCATAAAGTTTTGTTGTCCCTGGCTTCAGTTTTAGCTTTCTCACAGGCTTTCTCGAAACCTAACAGCAAGTAATCTTCAACTAAATCACCGACTGAATTCATATCGCAGCCACGCTCACCTAAGCGCTTGATAATTTCTGTCTTGCTCATCTTCACGCCTGCAGCGCTAAATAATACGTTTCTGCGATCTTTATCATCAGCGTGGGCGAATCTCTCAGCATCGATGAGATACTCGAATATAAATGGGAGCTGCTTTGATTTTCCTGCGCTAATATCAGCTTGAATGATCGTTGAAAAGTCCGCGAAATCGGTTTCAATCGCGATACGGGCTTCATTCGCATTAGGAACAGAATGATTAATCATTTCGCTCGCATCTTTCTTGAGCTTGACTCGACTTGTGTAACCTAGCATTGCTATCGATAAGGCGTCTCGAAGGGATGACTTACCCGCCCCATTATCGCCAGCAATAAGGAGGATTGGGGCTGGGGCGGGTTCGTCGAGGAGAAACTCTTTTATGCCGAGAAAGTTTTTAATGGAGATTTTCTTTATCTTCACGATCTTTCTCCATTTGTATTTTTTTATCTTTAGAATGAGTTAGAAATTCAGAAATGAATTCGCATACTCCATGTGCTCCCTCACCTCTCGCAAAAATAATTCCTAGTTCTTCAAATTTTTCTGGAAAGTTACCTTCTTTGATATGACCTATTTTTAAATTGAAATTTGCTACTGGAATCCCCGAATCTAGGAACTCACCTAACGATTCTTTCAATATCTCAATGATTGAGCTTGGGGTTATTTCATCTTTTTTTTCATTTTCCATGTCTTACCCCAGATCAATGTTAGGTAGCTCGATGTCATCATTGAACTGTGCAGGCTCAGTTCTGCTGTCTTCAATAATTTCTTCTTCTTTGATATCTCTTGCTACGATTTCGCCTGTTTCTACATCAACAGTTTTTCTCGCATTACCTTTGAGGGATTCAATATCAACTGAATAAGAACCATCTTCCTTGCGTGATGCGTCGTAAACATCGATTGCTTCTTCTGCGGTGGTTAATCCCATCGCTAATTCTGGCGCGTATGCCCTTTGCCAAAACGCAGCGGCTCGATAGATGAACATTTGATCAGGCATGGTTTTCCACTTAGAACCTTTTTTCTCATCCCATTTTTCCTCTTTAACCATCGCCCAAGTGACCCATACGCCCTCTAGTCTTTGCCCTGTATCTTTCTCAATAGCCCAAGCCCTGCATCCATAAATATCTGCTCCTGGTTTGCCTTGCCATTCATAACGCAACGATGAATACCTCCCGCAAGCGTTAACTGTTGCGATTAAGAATTTAGATGACCATGACGGCTGACCATGAACGATGTACATCGATTGCATCACCGATAATGGTGCAGCTCCTATTCTGTCTGCCATGTCGAGAGCGATCATGCAGTTAGCAATATTCCCCTTGTAACTCTCTGGCACTAAATCGCTCGAAGCAAAGCTTTTTGCAATGCGCTGCATTAACTCAAACCCCTGAACATTGAAGAACCCAGACTTAACAAGCGATGTGCTGTCTTCTTTTTGCTCAGGATTTTTTAATTTTTCTAACTTCACTTGATTACTCATGGTCATTTCCTAAATTTGCAGGTGTTATAAATTGGGCAGTAACTTTTATGGCAAAACATGCTTTTAGGATTCCCGAAGAAAAGCCCTGAATGCACGATCTTTGCTGCATACTCAAGCACACCCATCCCCCCATCATTTCCTATTAACAAGTCAGCAGCGTTTTCAATCTCTGCTGTTGCTACACGCTGCGATGCAATCGTTTTTGCTGTGTTTAAGCCGATGATTTGAGCGGGTGAACTCATCGCTACGCCGAAAGCATGTTCAGCTAATAGCTCATACACCCCCATCTGATAGGCGTGCCCTGCGGTTTTTATTGAATTGTCTGCTGCTACGATAGACTTACTGGTCTTGATGTCTGAGATACCGAACCCTTCTTCTGTTTTCCTGATTCGATCAGTGGTTCCAGTCAGTGCGATATTTAAGTCAGTGATCTCTAATCGATCACAGGTGACTTCAACAGCTTGATACTCTTGCTCTGGCGCAATGTGATGACAGTATTTAATATGCAATGAAACTGCGATGTCTTCTACATCACCCTTGTTTTCATCTTCTAACCAGATAACATCTTCTTCTGGCTTGCGAATCGCATCAACTGCCGCTGCTGCTGCTTCGGATACGGTTAACCCTTGATTGTCTAAAACAGATTGATCATAAAGCGCTGTACTTGCGTGAACTGCTTTGCCTAATAACGCTTTGCCTGTTGATGGTAAGAATTTCTTCTCTAAATGAATCGCTGACCATCTTGCTGGGCAATCGAATAATGCAGACAAACTGCTTGCTCTGATTGTGATCATGTCTTTCATATTGGCCTCGCTGCTACTGAGACCATGCCTTGACGATCTATTGCGTATTGAACAGCGTCAACGCTAGAAGGAAATAACCCTTGAATGTAATAACGTTCGCCTGATGCTACCCCTATGCTTACTTGATAAGGGTATAACGTGACTTTATTGCGCTTGATCTTTTGCTTAACTAAATCAAAAAAACCGAAACTATTCTCCGATCTTCTTAAGAAAATGAAATCGCTTTCATTGTTGTAACGATATTTGCCCGTTACTAACCTGACCTCATCTTTTGTTGGCCCATCCTCCC
Organism: Nitrosomonas sp.; assembly: GCA_008015595.1. Lineage (GTDB taxonomy): Bacteria > Pseudomonadota > Gammaproteobacteria > Burkholderiales > Nitrosomonadaceae > Nitrosomonas. The sequence continues at coordinate 20,316 of SSFW01000137.1, forward strand.
ATCTAACCTCTATGACTTTAAATTCCCCTCGTTTCTTCATTTCCAGAACGAAGCAAACTTGCGGGAAGTTTTTGTTTAAGTCACTCATAATCGAGTAACTTAATTGCTGGCTGATTAACAACACTTTTAATCTCCTTGTTTAGTGAAGTTAATCTAGTTTAGTATTTAATAAACTATCAAGTCAACAATTATTTATTGTTTACTAAACTTTATGGCGAAAAAAAACCGATATTGTTAAATCACTTTATAAAACACCCGTTAATTGATTAATGGCTTATGGTGTGTATAATACACATATGAACAGTAAAGAAATAATAAAACTGCTAGAAAAAGAGGGCTGGGTGCTGAGGAATATCAAAGGCTCACATCATATCTATACGCATCCAGAAAGAAGTGGGCACATTACAGTTCCACACCCCAAAAAAGATTTAGGGATAGGGCTTGTTAATAAATTATTAAATCAAGCTGGCGTAAAAATAAGAGAATCGAGAGGGAGGAAAAATGAGGTATCCAATAGCACTTAACTTTGAAGATGATGATCACGCAATCAGTATCATTGTGCCTGATTTGCCTGGGTGTTTTTCTGCAGGCGATACAGAAGAAGAAGCTTTAATCAATGCTCAAGAAGCAATCGAGCTTTGGCTCGAAACAGTGATTGACGATGGTTGTACGGTTCCCGAACCAAAATCAATAAAAGCGTATAAAGATAATCCAGAATTTAAAGACTGTGTGTGGGCGATTGTTTCGATTGATTTAGCTAAGTTATCGGATAAGGTAGAGCGAGTAAATATTACGCTACCCTCTCGCATTTTAAGACGCATCGATGCTGCTGCAAAAGCTGCTGGTGAATCACGCTCTGGGTTTATTGCTCACGCTGTATTGAAGCTTGATAATAATAGCGTTATATCTTGATTTACTCAGACCTTATTCTGCTTTCCATTACCCTGCCAATCTTATTTAAAGATTGATCATAATGTCTTTTTAAGAAGAACATAATTAAGATAATTGGAAATAATGGAGACCTAAGTGCTATTAGCAATCCTAGTGCTAAGTTTGACTCATTTAGCAACTCTTTTATTCTTATTCGCAAATCAACATCATCAATCTGATTCGTTATATCAAAAACCGATTTATTACTTTTATAGTCACCATCTTCATATTTACTAGCAATATCTGAAGCAAACATGATATACCAAGTAAATTGATGACAATTTCTTATTGCACTATTTAAGTAGTTTCTGATTCTTATATATTCTTCCGAGTTGAAATCCATTTCTCCATTTGCAGCATAGTCAAATACGCTGTCTCTTATTTCAAAAAGCTTTTGTCTTGTCCAATCAACAATTAAAGATTGCCAAGGTTTATTAAAAAACCATATCAAAAGCAAAATAGAAATTGATGTTGAAATTACCTCAAATATAGAAATTTCCATTTAAAAAAACTTTCTTGCTCCCTCGCTTGCAATTAATGTGAGCAAGGAACTGGACATTGCTTTTTGAAGATCTCTTATTTGAATTTCTGTTAACCAATGCCACTTATCTGGAGCTAGCATATGAAATGACCATATAATCACGCCAGCAATCAAAATTAGAGTAATAATACCAATTGATATTTGTACAGCCCAAAATACAATATCTCGGATACCTTCTTTTCTCTTATGATCATTTAATTTCGATTCTTGCTCTAAATCCCTTTTTTCTGAAAAAGCTTGAGATTCTATAGAGCCGAATATCGCTTGCTGTTGAATATCTTGCTTTGGTATTTCAGGTATACGCTTTATTTCTGACATACTTTTTAAGCCGGCATTTCTTGGCTCGAGTATTTATCATAGAGTTCTTTAAAATGATGCTCTATTAAATCATTTGATATAACAGCGCCCCCTGTTTCATTATTCCAGGTAATGCTCCATGGAGTATCTTGCGCATGAGTCATATTGGATAAAGTGATTGCGCTAAATTCTCCATACCTATCAATTACCTGATCAATTAAACCCTTGTCTTCATTTTCTATCACTTGAACTGAATCTGACTGACTCAGTTTGTTTGTCACAGGCGAGGAACCATAATCCCTTACCTTTCTATATAATTCCCTGATTACTGGCCCATATTTCCAAGCTTCAACTGGCTCGTCTAGCAGTGGTCTACCACATAATGCTAGCGTCCAGCCATGGCACAAGTAGACTAATTTTATTAATTTAAGAGGGGTTAAAGCTTCTCCTTTCTCTCTAAATTTATCCAATATGTAATCTGCTATAGTTGTTGAATGGTAAGTTTTCATTCGTATCCCTCCTACTGTTTAGAGATAACTTTATTTAGCTATATTAGTTATTATCTTTTACTTGTTTTTTTAATGATATCTTGAACATATGACTAAATTCCCCGCTATAAAGTTTTTTTACTTTTATTATTAGATAGTTTTTAGTTTTATCATTTATTTTTAAAAATTTAAACCCTTTTCCAATTCCACGCCCCTACCACTTTCCCGTGAATTACATAACCATGTTCCCCCGGTCTCTCTATTAAGTGCTGCATTGCAGGGTTGTCGCATGTTGCGATTATTTCACCGTCTAGCTTGCGGCTTAGGCGCTTAATGAATAGGTTGTGGTTCACACTGAACACATAAACCCCATTCGTCACAAAATTCTTTATTCCAGTATCCACAAACAGAACATCCCCATCATGAAAGGTGGTTTCCATCGAATCCCCTTTCCCTGTAATAACTGCTATGTTCTTATAGCTGCTAACCCCTTTTAGATTCTCTTTAACCCAAGATTCTGATAATTGCAGTTCCCCGGTTATTGTGTCGTGGTCTGGTTGTTCAGCACCTTCACCCATTGAACCTTTGGCAATAAAACTCGGTATGCGTACTGTCTTAGAGCCTGTATTAATTATTTCTTTCGAATTGTCTTTATCGAGGAAAAATCCCCCCATTGAATATTCATTTTCTAGGCGTCTCGCTGCCTTCTCTCCAAAAGAAGTTTTTCCATTAATTAGTTGAGAGAAATAACTTTTTTCCTTTTCTGGAATCGAGTTATTTTCAGCCCACCTCTTTAAATTCGACCTTCTGATTTTTTCTATATCACTATCGCCCATAGCATCAGTTTGATTAGCAAAAGCTAAACAAGCAAATACTTGACTATTCGGTTTAGTAATATATAAACTCTGGTCGCTAATCACTCTGCAATTCATCAATTCTATGGATTTAAAGATTTACATACTAACTCAAGGTCGGGGATGCGCCAGGAGATTAGCTAAAGAACTAAAAATATCCCCATCTTACCTCTCACAAATGGCTACAGGCTTATCGCCAATTTCCCCTAAACGATGCGTAGAAATTGAGTTAGCAACAAATGGTTTAGTAACTCGCAAAGATTTATGTGCTGATTGGGCTGACATTTGGCCAGAGTTACTAAACAACCTAGACCATATAACTCAAATTCAAAAGACTTGTTCTTGTACTGAAGTACAGGAATGAAAAGGAAAAACCTTTATGCACTACTTCAAAATGAACATAGGAGATTACGCAAAAAAAGCAGGGCGTTTATCGATGTTAGAGCACGGAGCGTACACGCTTTTGATGCAAGCGTGCTATGACCGTGAACGCTTCCCCACGTTAGGTGACGCTTATGACTGGTGTTGGGTCAGAACTGAGGATGAAAAGCGTGCTGTTGAGTTCGTTCTTAACAAATTCTTCACATTAGAGGGTGATTTTTATGTTCAAAAACGTATTCAGGAAGAAATCGAGAAATATCACGAAAACTCACGAACTAATAGAAGAATAGCCACGGAGCGTGAAGAAAAAAGAAGAAATAAAACACGAACCGTTAACGAAGCGTGCACGAACCGTGATGTAACCGTGAACGAACCGCCACCTAACCAAGAACCAATAACCAAGAACCAAGAACCAATAAATAAAAACCATACCTTTGAGAGAGGTAGTAAAACTTTAAAAGAATTAGGCGCGAATCAAGAAAATAAAAACGCGCTCGAAAAAAAACCAAATTCTGTTGTTCAGAACGTTCACTTAACCCCAATCCCCGAAGATTTCGAGCATGACAGCAAAGCTGAATTGCTCTCCAAGCAGTTCGAATTAGACATCACGATTGAAAAAGAAATGTTCATTGCTCACTACAAAGCAAATGGGGAGCAAAGAAGCGATTGGAATGCTTGTTTCCGTAAGTGGCTAATGCGTTCGATGCAGCGCAATGCCGAACAGAAAAGACAATCACAAGCCCCGCCATCTAATCAAAAATCTAACAAATTCAATAAGTTCAGTGGTTTTGATTACGTGAGTGGAGGTGATGGGTATGGCGGAAAACGAGAAGAAGTTATCGAGGGAGAGTTGGGGGATGAGCACGTCGCAATTCCGTGGCCAAAAGCCAATTGACGCGCTTTATCAAAAACTTAGCACGCTTTATGCGAACCGATGGGAGGCTCAGTTCAGATCAGAACATCAAGTCGATTTGTGGAAAGAATGCTGGGCAGAAGAGCTTGACGAGCTAGAAGTAACGTTCGATGAAGTCAAGCAAGGGCTTAAGCGTTGTTTAGAGCTTTACGACTGGCCGCCATCATTCCCTGAGTTCTTGAAAGCTTGCCGCCCTGCCCTTGATTACGAGGCTTGTTTTTATGAAGCCGTTGAGCAAATGCGATTCAGGGCTGATGGGAAGGACAAATGGTCAAGTCCGGCAGTGTACTGGGCTGCTGTGAAGCTCGGTAACGACATGGGTTCAGACATTTACATGAACCTGAAAAAGCGATGGAAAACCGCACTAGATCAAGTTATTAACGATATTGCAGCGGGTGTTTTACCGAACGAAGTTCCGGTTAGACCGAAGCTCGTTGAACCCCCTAAACGCGCTTCTGGTAAGGAATATTCGCAAGCTGCAACCTGTCATTTGTCTCTGGCTAAAGAGATTCTGGAAAGGGAACCCGCTTGGAAGACTAGACTGAGGGAGAAAGGGGGCAATCCTGACGCTGGGGGAATGAAGTCAATCGGTGAATGTTTAGCGGCACAAGTTCTTGTAAAGGATTGATATGAAAGCTACTTTTATTTTTTGGGTGACGTATTTCGTGCTTTTGGGGTGGTTTTTTGGGTGGTTTATTTCCCAATTTTGAAAAATGGGGATTATTTTCGATTCAAGAATGCCTCTAATTTCGATTATTTGATAGCAAGAATCGATTAAAAAATTAAATTAATAGTTCGACTTACCCGAGGTGGTAAAAATTAAAAAAACGACGTTTAAATCGATTTTAGAGAAAAGGAGTGAAAA
>SSFW01000123.1 GCA_008015595.1 Nitrosomonas sp.
TAGTCATTGGCTGCAACGGTGATTGCACCAAAGCCTTTTCCAGCAGAAAGCTGGCCTTCAACAAAGCCTTTTGCAGCTGTATACGCTGCACCAGATGCGCTTGTCAATCCATAATGACTTAGAAATTGATCCACTTGCTGCTCAGTGGTTTTTCCGCCCATAACATCAATTGTAAATTGTGGGATTCCATCCAATACATCGGCAATTTGCAGTAGACTCATGCCGCTGTTCTCGGCATTTGCCAATTCCGACAAATAAGTTCTGCCCAGAGCTGCATTGAATAAACCAACTCCCAGCCCAAGAATAGTATTAGTAGCCATAAAAAGTGCTTCCTTTTAAGTAGAGTTAAAAAAACTTCAGACAAAAACCACAGTCACGAAATAAAACAATTTATCCTTGCAAGCTGTTAAGCGTCAGTTTTCGCGTTCCTGTTTGCCTGATTGCATATTCCATGACAATGACAATGGTTGCCACCAGAAATCGCCACAGTTGACAAGTTTGGGAGATTCTGCCTAAAAAATCCAGTGTATGCAAGCACTCTGGAAAATCGCTCACGTCATTGTTGTTAATTTGCAACATTTATCTTCCTGAATAATGTTAAAAATACAACTTAACTGTTTTTTTCATCATCCCCACCATCACCCAAAGCCAATTAGTACTTCAATCCAAATCTTTGAGCAAGGTCTTTCGTTCAGTACAAAATGTTTAATTTATTTTAAATGATCGATCCAAAAGTTACTGTGATAGCGATCACGCATCCATTACTGCCCAGTGCTCCACAATCTACTTTGGTGAGAACCGAGTGCGCAGCATTCTATCAGCAATAAATTCGAATTATCTGATCGATATATGCTACCTTTACCACTGTTTTCAGCGTATATATCGACACTAATAATAATCCAAAACACTTACCCAGCCTAACATTTTATGCGCTAATATCATATGCTATTGTTATCGAATCGTGTAGGAAATGATCTATGAAGCCAGAAGATGTTGCACAATATTTACAGGAAAACCCCCAATTCTTTGAAAGCTACGCTGACATGCTCTCTGAAATTAAAATCCCGCAACCTTACGATGGTCGTGCTATTTCAATCAGTGAACGCCAGATAAGCACATTGCGGGAGAAAAACAAATTATTGCAAGAGAAGCTGCATGAATTAATCAATATTGGGGAAAACAACGATACGATTGGCGAAAAAATGCACCGATTGGCCGTATCACTGCTTGAGTTTAATAGCGTGGAAGAATTACTGCATGGCCTAAATTACAATCTCTGTGAAGATTTTTCGATTCCCCATGTCGTCATGCGCTTATGGTACCTCAATGATATTAAAAGCAATCAAAAGCGCCCTGAATTCAGCACTGTCAGTAAAACAGTGAGAATTTCTGTGGAGAGCATGCGTAAGCCTTATTGTGGCCCCCAAGTCAGCGATGACATCAAACCGTGGTTTGGCCAAGACGCAAAATATCTGCAATCTTTCTCTATTATTCCGCTTCGTCGCAAAAGAACCATCGGTTTGTTAGTGATGGGCAGCCCTGACGCTGAGCGGTTTTACCCCGACATGGGCACGCTTTACCTGGAGCGACTCGGTGAATTAGTTAGTAGCGCCCTCGCACGACTCGAGCGCATTGATCTTGAACAGATAATTGATGAGCCCCCAAAAATCTGAAGAAAAACCGGTAAGCATTAGTGCTTACCTTGCGTATTTACGCCAAGTCCGTCGGTTAGCAAAGCTAACTTGCAAAAGCTATGAACGCGATTTAGTGCTACTCAACCAATTTTCGATGAGCATCCCCTTCTATGAATTAGGAGCACATGATATTCGCCATTTTATAGCTCGATTACATGGCTCAGGGCTATCTGGCAAAAGCCTTGCTAGAACATTATCAGCTTGGAGAACTTTTTATCAATACTTGATTCGATTTCGTGGTTATCAAAATAACCCGTGCCAAGGTATCAAAGTGCCCAAGTCACCCAAGCATCTACCTCACACGTTATCACCCGATGAAGCAGCTAAATTAATGGATTTCGAGCCTACCGATAACCTCAGCATACGCGATCGTGCCATGTTTGAATTGTGCTATTCATCTGGATTACGCTTACAAGAGCTAGTCCAACTCAAACCGCATGATATCGATTTTACTGAGGCACAAGTTCGCGTTGTTGGCAAAGGCGAGAAAACCCGCATCGTACCGGTAGGTGATTATGCCTTGGCAGCATTAAGCGCCTGGCTGAAACAGCGCGAAGCTTTACCGAAGCTCGATAGCGATGCGTTGTTTGTCTCGAGTCGCGGTAATCGAATTCACCCACGAACTGTCCAGCAACGCCTTAAAATACGTGCCGATCAGCAGCACTTACAAAGCAGTATCCATCCTCACGTTTTACGTCATTCTTTTGCATCTCATGTATTGCAATCGAGTGGAGATCTACGCGCCGTCCAAGAAATGCTTGGGCATGCCAGCATAAGCACGACTCAGGTCTATACACACCTCGATTTTCAACATTTAGCAAAAATCTATGACTGCGCTCACCCACGCGCCAAGCGAAAAAAGATTGCTCCATCATCAGACTAAGGCCCAACAGTTACCCAACGAAGCGCTTGAGATTACTAGAAGCTAATTTGTGTGATCTAACACAATCCGATATTTTGCTTTCCCAGCAGCAAGATGGGCTATCGCCTCATTGACTTGGTTCAGTGGAAAATGTTCTACTTGCGGCGCAATGCGATGTCGAGCTGCGAAATCCAGCATCGTTGCAGTCATTGTTGGTCCACCCGTGGGCGATCCGGAAATACGCTTCTGCCCCATAATCAAATCGAATGCTTGAAGAGGAATGGGTTCAAGCACTGCTCCTACGATATGCATTCGCCCGTTTGGCTTAAGCGTCTTAAGCAATAATGCCCAATCCAGAGGAACGTTCACAGTAACCAATAAAAAATCCAATGTATTAGCTAGTTTACTGATTTCATTCCGATCACCACTGGATACACTATAATATGCGCCAAATTTATGTGCCTCCTCAGCCTTTTTAGGGCTGGAAGTCAATGCAATCACCTCACATCCCCAGGCATGCGCAAACTGTAGCGCTAAATGCCCTAACCCGCCAATTCCAACGACACCGACTCGATCTGTTGGCTTCACATCAAAAACCTGTAGTGGAGCAAATACCGTTATGCCGCCACAGAGCAGTGGCCCTGCTATGGACTTATCTAACGTATCAGGCAATGGAATTACCCAAACCCAATGCGCCCGAATCCGCTCAGCAAAACCCCCATGACGCCCTACAATCGTTGGCTGAGTCTCTGAGCAAAGATGGTGCTGACCTGTTAAGCACTCATGGCAATGCATACAACTCAGTGCATTCCAGCCAACCCCAACCGATTGACCAACTTTTAGTCCTTTTACTTGATCTCCTATCGCAATAATACGCCCTACCACTTCATGCCCAGGAATAATCGGATACTGAGTCAAGCCCCAGTCATTGTTAAGCATCGACAAATCAGAGTGACAAAGCCCGCAGTACTCGACAGCAATTTCTACCTCTTCGCCATTCAAAGAACCTGGCTCGTAAGTGTAAGGTTGCAACTTCTGCGGAGGCCCTAAAGCAGCCCACCCTTTGATTATGGTCAAAATTTTCTCCTTGATAATTAAAGCATATGTAAGAGAAATAATAAGACTGATTCTCTACTTAACACAAGCGCACGATTTAACTAGTTTTCGCCCCTAAGATTAGGTTTAGCGAAATTAAGGTAATGTATCGTTCAAATTAGAAACAAAGCAAGGATTCAATTTCAGTCATTCATTAAGTAAATCCTAAGTACTTTAACTTACGAAAGTTGCAATAAAAAAGGGGTGCTTTTTGGGCACCCCTTTCTTTTCAAACTTTTCTAATCTTAGAAATCGTGACGCATACCCACTGTGTAAACGTTACGGTCTGAATCAGTCGTTGTTGCATTTCTATCAGCAACCCAAGCACGTTGATAACCACCGAACAAGCTTGAACGTCTGCTTAAACTATGAATCACACCAACCGTTAGCGACTCAACATCACGTTTATCAAGCGCACCGATCGCTTTAGCATGAGCCATACCGCCTTGTGCTACGAGCTTTGTGTTACCGATTGTGTAATCAGCACCAGCAAACCAGAGATAACCATCACCATTTGCGTTCATTGCTGATAGACATTGACCACGTCCACCATCACCCGTTTGTGAGGGCAGTAAACTTGGCAGTGACCCATAACTTCCTAACGCTGCCGCTTGTGAACAGGTTGCTGCGCCACCCAATGGGTTAGCATTATTTACGTATTCATATTGTCCACGTAAGGTAAAATCAGCGAAACTGTATTTACCACCACCACGCCAGATTTCTTCATCATCATTAATACCAGCAGCTTTCATACGATCACTGATGTTATCGCGAGAATAACCACCAAAGATATCAAGTCCGTGTGCATCTAAGAATTTATTACTGTATTTACCAGCAACTTGGAAGTCCCATTCACCATCTTCACCACCGGTATTAGGATTCAAAGGATCGTAACCACCGACACCCCCAAAGCCTTGTGGATTGAGTCTATTTGCATCACCTGGCATTAACAAAGCTGACATTGAGAAACCTTCAACAACCGCAGAATCAAAACGCGCTGAACTGTTAACAAAACTGTTGTCACCAGATCCTAAGCCATTTGCACTGGCTGTCATGGTACCACCACTACCATTAGCGTGTAGGGTTGTATAAGCAAACGGATCAATAGTATGGCCACCGGCAAAATCTTTAAATGGAGATTGAACACGCCCAAATTTCAATTCGCCCCATTGATCGCCGCCCAGTCCTACCCATTGTTCACGGGCATTGTCATTTCTACCTGAACCTGGATTAAGACCGTATTCGATACGACCCATTGCTCTTAAACCCATACCAAGGTTTTCACTGACATGCAAGCCCCAGCGTGATTGGTTAGCATCATCCAGAATGCCTGTCTGTGCATTTTTGCCATCGATATCAATCGTGCTATATTCAGCTTGTACACGACCAAATATCGTGACATGGGTACCAGGTCCACCAACTCCATTCAGTACCTGTGCTGAAGTAATAACTGGGGTTGCCATTGCACCCGCAACTAACAGTGAAACTAGTTTCTTTTTCATCTGAAACTCTCCTATAAAATTAGAACGACTATTCGCCATGCTTAAAATCTTTCGCTTCCATTCTCGCTGAATGTTTTCAATTATCCAGACCTTTCGAACTGGAAAGGTTAGGCAGATTGTGCACAACACAAGATAATGATGCAACAAAAAACAACTAACTTTTCTGTTTTTAACAACATTTGTTGTTTTTGAACAACATTTGTGGGCACCAAACGACTTAATTTACGAAAATAAAGCCAAAAAACGCGCTAATTCAATGCCTTAAAAATAATGAATACGTAAAAAAACGATAATTTCAAATAAAAGTCAGTTACTTTGTACGAAGATAGAGCGTTTGTTCTCCTCGAAGAATGGCACGACTCGCTGGCGTTAATCGCTGCGAGTAAATATCATTGCGACTTGACGTCAGATAACCGAGCACCATAAGCTGCCGGAACAATTTCCGCCAATCTTTTTCATTTAATTCCTTACCGATACCAAACGTACTTATTTTATCGTGTCCCCAGCGCTTAACCTGTTCTGTATACTTGCCGCACAACACGTCGATCCAATGATCGAGATCCGAATGCTGCCCGGCACGATATACGCATGACAACGCTTTCTGCGCAGCGACTGTACCATCCCAAACTTGCGGTGGATCAAGGCAAAGATCGCAATTACCACAAGCCACTTGCGGTACAGATTCTCCAAAATAGTTGAGCAATCGTATCCGACGACACGTTACTGCTTCACAAAATGTCAGCAAAGCATCTAATTTCTCCATCGCAACTTGTTTAACCATTGCTTGCGTACCTGTATTTTCGATTAAATGCCTTAATCGAGCGACATCACCAAATCCATAGGTCATCCAGGCGCTGGCTGGCAAACCGTCACGACCAGCCCTACCGGTTTCTTGGTAATACCCTTCAATACTTTTAGGCAGATCCAGATGCGCAACAAAACGTATATCTGGTTTGTCAATCCCAAGGCCAAATGCAATGGTCGCAACGATGATCTTCCCTTTATCACTCAAAAATTGCTGCTGATGATTTTTTCTTACTTGAGCACTCAATCCTGCATGATAGGGTAGTGCGGCCACACCTTTACTCGATAACCAAAAGGCAACGTCTTCAACTTTTTTGCGGGTCAAACAATAAACGATACCGGCATCACGGTGATGTTCCGATTTAATAAAATTAAGCAACTGCTGCCGCTCATTAGCTTTATTGACGACTCGATAACGAATATTAGGTCGATCAAAACTCGAAATAAAAATGCGCGCTTTATACAAATCAAGTTTTTCGATAATTTCAGTACGCGTCCTCATATCGGCAGATGCTGTTAGCGCTATTCGAGGCACATGCGGAAATTTTTTCTGCAAAATCGAAAGTTGAACATATTCGGGCCTAAAATCATGCCCCCATTGAGAAATACAGTGCACCTCATCAACAGCAAACAACGACAGCTTAATTTTTTGCAATAACCCCAGAAAACGAGGTGTAAGCAATCTTTCGGGAGCAACATAAAGCAAATCATAGCAATTAGCTTGCAAATCCTGCTCAACCGCTTCAATTTCCGATTGGGCAAGCAAGGAACTCAAATACGCCACACGAACTCCTCGTTGCCTCAAATACTCGACTTGATTTTGCATCAACGCAATCAAAGGTGAGATAACTATTCCAACACCTTCACGCAATATTGCAGGAATTTGATAACACAAGGATTTACCCCCGCCTGTCGGCATCAATACGAGGCAATCCCCTCCTTGAATAACGTGATTAATGATTTCTGATTGCTGTCCTCGAAAATCACCGTGCCCAAACACTGTTCTTAGGAGAGTGTCAGCCTGGTTCGATTGCACGCTTGATCGTCCTGTTTATAGTTTTCTTATGATATTTGACCAATCTAGCCCTTGAATCGATCTAATTCTCGTCTATCGCGTTTGGTTGGCCTACCTTTTGTATAAAACTGAGGTGGTTCAGCTTTAGCCTTTTCCATAATGGCTGCACGTAATTGTCGACTCGCATCCGTTTCTTGATAAAGCTTCTGAGCCTCAGCATAGGGACCTCGTCGATTGCTCAACGCTAATACTTCAATTTCATACTGACACTGATCCATACGAATAATCAATCGATTACCGACTACAACCGTTCTTGCTGGTTTGACTCGTACACCATTGACAAGCACCCTACCCCTCTCTACCGCTTCAGCCGCTAATGCGCGGGTTTTAAAGAAACGGGCAGCAAAGAGCCATTTATCAATACGAAACTTTTCACAATCGGTTACTTCGATCATCTCAATCCAATTTCATATTTATCTGCGTGGAAGCTCCTGAGTAGATTCAATTATTGGTGCCAGATCCTATCCCTATGCTATTTAGCGCACTATATCCTTGTAGTATCGATAACAGCGAGGGCAATGAATTACAAATTTTGTAAAAGATGATTTTAGTCATTAATAATCAATAAGAACAGTAAGTCCAGATTCTTATATAATTAGAAGCTAAATTCAAATTTTAAGAGGGTTTGTAGTTTGACTTTTATTTACTTTAATACTCGATTAATCACGTAAATACTTGTTTAACCCGACACATCAGAGCTAATTAATTAGCTATATTTAAAATGGTTTTTTGAATATTCAGCACTATATCAATTAACAAATCATTAATTCACCATCTAAAAAGAATCATCATTCTGTCTGGAGAAAATTAAATGGCGGTAGCAGAAGTTTTAAAAAAGATTCAAGACCACGAAGTAAAATTTGTTGATCTTCGCTTCACCGATACGAACGGCAAAGAACATCATATTACTGTCCCCGCTCATACTTTTACTGCAGATAAATTTGAAGATGGCCATGCGTTTGATGGATCCTCAATAGCTGGTTGGAAGGGTATCCATGCTTCAGATATGCTGCTTATGCCTGACCCTGAAACTGCTACTTTAGATCCCTTCATGGAGGAAACAACGCTCTTTCTTAGCTGCGATGTTGTTGACCCTTCAGATGGGCAAGGCTATAACCGTGATCCACGTTCCTTAGCAAAGCGGGGTGAAGTCTACCTCCAGTCGACTGGCATTGGGGATATTGCCTATTTTGGTCCTGAACTGGAATTCTTCATTTTTGATTCTGTTCGCTGGCAAACTACAATGTCAGGCTGCTTCTTAGAAATTGAATCGGAAGAAGCTGCCTGGAATGCAAAGAAAAAATATGAGCATGGTAATACTGGACACCGCCCTTCTATCAACGGCGGTTATTTACCGGTACCGCCTGTCGATTCTCTGCCTGATATCCGTTCTTCAA
>SSFW01000060.1 GCA_008015595.1 Nitrosomonas sp.
AACCAGGGCCGGCTTCAAAGCGCATACGCCCATCCCCCGTATCGCGGACTTCAGCGACCTCGATACGGGCATCAAGGGATGGCGGCAGCCGCTTGCCAAACCCCTGCAATTGGGAAAACCACCAGGTCGTATCTCCCGGCTTGACACGTCTCGCCGCCCCAGAGATTGTAAGAACCGAATGCAAAGCCGGGCAGGAAACGCCAGCATCTGCTGACTGACTACCGTATCGTTCCAGGACGTCGCTCCCGTTGAGTTGATGCGGTGCAACCAATACTCTCTTGATATAGTCGGCAAAGTGGCTCATCGAAAGCTCCTCCAAACATATTTATGGGTGGCTCGGCTATAGCACCTTAGAGCGCAAGGTAATCAGCTATTCATAAATATTTAGCATTAAAATGATGACCTATCAAGCTTTATCGAAGTGATCGACGGTGGAGTGGCGTGACGATCACTTTGATGTACGGGAACTGTAGCAGTTGATTTTCAGTCTCGCGATTCCAATCAAGCATTGGACCTAGCTGTCGAACTGAATTTCGATCTGCTTGCTAATTTCCGTGACAAATGGCTTGAGGGCGTCTTTGTTAAGAATCCTGATAAGAGTTAGCGCACAGATAACTCCCTTGGTTGTATCCAGGGTTACTGTTACTTCCGCTTTCAGCTCATCACACAGTGATACCCCTGGGTGCCGGATGAGAAGAGCGTCGTGGCTTGTGCCGATATGCACAGTAAACCTTTTGTTGTTTGGGAAAAAACGAATAAAAGGGTTTTTTTGGCCAGAACTCACAGAAATCAATCGAGCAGAAACCGAATCCTTATTAACATCTCCAATATTTTCAAGTGTTACCTTAAACCGCTCCGCGGACTCAAAGTGTTGAGGAAAAACGGGGCTGCCCCCGATCGAGAAAGTAAAGTCTGGAGTGCTTACATTAAAGGCATTTTTTCCTTGGGGGCTAAGGTAGTGTCGTGTCACGTTGGCATCGGGGCTCTTCGAAAGCTCATCAAGAAAATCTTCTGCGTTTGAAATAGCCCCGCTTTTATACATGCTGATCAGTTTTTGTGCGGTCTCAATAGCGCGTCGGCGTGCCTCCTTTGCGCCTGCGTCATCAAACGGCTTTTTGTTGTCGAGAATGAAGTCATCTTCCGATTCGGCGTTATCTGTTTCTGAACTCTCTGACGGCTCATTGCCAGGATTGTCATTAAGCTCTCTCTGAGAACCCTTCGTCCGGACGAGTGCAGCTTGCGTCATGTCGCGAGAGATGACGACGTTTGTGTTTGCCATGCCTCTCGAGCGAAGGCCGAAAAGGACGCTCTTTGCATCCTGGAGAAGTCGGATTAGATCGTCTATTAATACCCAATCCCCGGGTGGAGATAGAAGACTCTGAGCTTTTTTAAGGGATAGAACAGGCAAGCCAAGAACATATTGGAAGGCATCTTGACTAAACGGGTTGTTGTTACTTGAGGTCATTGTTTTTTCCTTGTGATAAAAGCAAAATTTGCGAACGAAGAAGCGCCTGAAAAAGACGTGTGTATTGCCCCTGGGGGCGAGGGCCTCGCCTTGACTCCTTGCGTGGAAGAACCTGAAGTCTATATCGCATAGTCCTAACCAGAGATGTTGGCTTAATTTCAATGCCGTTATCCAGGTTGAAAAGAGCTGATCGAAGTTGAGCTATCTCATGATCCACTTCAGGAAGTATTGTAAGTGTCAAGCAAGAGGGAATGAGGCTGAGCAATATCCGGGCAGCCTCAACAATTTGAGTTAGAGGCGATGTTGAATTTCTCTTATCAGAAGATGTCGCGCGTAAGGCGATCCTTAGGCGGTCGAGATCGCAGCACTCGGCAATGGCTGAGCTCATTTCAGGGCATTCCGCTCTTGCGAATTTAAGGGAGATCCTGGGCTCGTTTGAGTCTGTTGACAGGATTTCGGGGATAAGCTGATCAAGTCTCCGTGAATCGGAAGCGGATAGTCCAAATATATCGGCACTTGATTCGGATGGATATCCGTTAAAACGAAGTGCAACATAGCTTATTTGCAGGGCAAGATTTGCGGGCCGTAGCTCATTTGGCGCAACCGAAGTCTGTGACCTGGGCGTGGGCTGCAGAAGAGCCTCAATTAGTCTGATCTCGCTGGAAAAATGGGAGCGACTGAGTAGTTCCTGCCAAATATCTTTTTCTTTAGTTGTTTCATGATTTTTGGCTGCGCGAGAGATAATTTGGCGAAGGTGGTCTTCCTTTATGCCGGGAAGAAATCGAGTGAAACCAGATCTTGGCTTGGCAAACGGGTAGTTAGCCGCATGTAAGAATATGGGCCACATTGAAAGGTAGTACTTTATTGCTGACAGTGGATGATGTCCGGCATACATTGCTGCGAGTGCAACCCGGTTCCAGAGGAGTTCAGATGCAAGAGTTGATCGCGGAGGCGGAGTGCCATTTTTTATTGAAAGAATAGCCTTTTCAAATTCAGGCCATACCATTCGGCACTCAGCGGAGCCACGCAGGGAATGCTGTTTAACCAACTCCTCTCCTGTGATGGAGCGAAGGGCGTACTGCATCGCATTTTTGATGTCGGTGATATGCTTTTGGTCCGAATCGGGGTCGGTCGAGAGAAAATATCCCCTCGATGTCGGATCTGCAGAATGAATGCGGGTTTTAAGTGAGGCGAGTGCCTCGCTTATGGAATGTGGAACCGGAATTCGGCGCCGGCTTGATTCTGGGTTTTTGAGATGGCTGCGCCCAGAGCTCGTTATCTCGACCACATCCAGATCATGAAGCACATGCCGAAAATGAATAAGACCGATTTCAGCTGAGCGAAACGGGAGGCATGTGGCCAATTGCGCGTAGCGTGCAGCTCGTGCTGCATCAAGAGAGCCCGCGTCGAACGATCTGGTCACTGACTCGACGATAGCTTCAGCCTCTTGCGTCGTAACATACGTGCTTGAGGCATTGTGGCATCGGCCAATTCTTTCCTCGTTTTGAGGGTCCCAAAGAAGGTCGTGAGATATTGCGATACATCCCCTGTCTCGCCAAAAGCGCGCAAAATGCCGAAAAATGGAAGACGCCTGCTTCTGCGAGTCTCCAGTGAGGTCCCCCAGAACGAGTCGACGCCCCTCTTGCCATTGACTACCTTCCAGGTCTGCCAGTCCCTCATTTAAATCGACCTTCCCCAGGAACGGACGCAGCCTCGATAGGTAAGTCGCAATTGAGGAGACTTCGAGGTGCGATTTTTCACTTTTCCTTTTCCCGCATTCTGCAATAATCCAATCCGAGACATCAATGGCAATCCCAACGGCAACACCGCAGCTTGCCTTCCATGCGCGCAGTCTCTTGGCAAGTTCCGTTTTGCGTGCACCGTCCTCACCATGCCGTTTGGAGTTGTCTCCCATGTGATTAACAATGCTGATTATTTGAGAAAGAAGATCGTGATTGTTCACATTTGCAGGTCTTCGAGGCGCTTTTTGTTCAGCCGCCTCTGAGAGCGTCGGGCGCCCATAAGCTATGCGGGCAATCGACGAAAGTGATAGCGCAGCAGCCTCTATTTCGGTTTTTCCGGCCGTTATTAACCAAGGCGGGAGTCGGATAACATGGTGTGTGTGAGCAATGTCCGCGTATTGACGCATGAAGATGTCTGGCTCCGACGCCCACTTGGTATGTGGAGTCAGCGAAGATACCCAGCTGGATGTCTGCACTACACACTCAAGATAGTTAGGAATTTGGCTACCCCAGGCAGCGTTGATCATCATCGTGGTGATGGGGTGAAGGGGAAGATTTATAGGCTGCTGGTTTTCCCGCTCAATTCTGAGGGTCAGCGTATTGCCCAGTCTCCATACGTCCTTTTTGGAAATGCTTGCCCATGCTGATGCAATGCGCGAGGGCTGCCAAAGCGACTCCACTAGAATCAGTGAATTAAAAACGACTGCCCACGGAGATAGTCCGGGCGCACCGGAAAGAAGCTCCGTTACCAAGTACTTCCCGTGGGAATAAAAAGCCAGCGTCTGGCTGTGAAAAGGTTCTTTGGGGAAGCTTGGGGGCGGATCAAAATCATCATCGACAACAACCTCGGAAGCGATTCCACGCGGCCTGACTTTTGGAACTATTGTCACCAGAGGAAAATTACAGGAGGGTTGTTTTATAGACGGCCAATTAGCCGGGGCGACCTCTGCGTAGACATCTTCCAGCAACGGGCGCAGAGATTCGAGCGCCTCAGCTGGTGACACCCCTGCCGCCGCATGAAATGTAGCAGCCGCCTCTCGTGCATGCCCGGTGATCACCCTTATCAATGGCGAGAAAACTCCCCGCTTCACCAATTCCGACACAATAAAATGGCGTCCGCCGTTTTTTGCGATTCCAGAGTCGCCGCCATGAATGGATTGCCACTCCAACTTAACGGAATGAAGAATTGCGCTACTTTCAACCTCGACAGTAAAGAAGGCGGGGGCAAATGGTTTTTCAAAACTTGCAATCCTATTTATTCTCGCTGCTGCCGCCGGATAATCCTTGGCAAGTCTTTTTGCCAAGGACCTGATCGCAGCAAGATGGCCGTCAAGCAAGGACTTTAGGTAAGATGTCTTAGGGATGAGCCGAGTGGAGTTGTTTCTCGTCAGCTTGTCGTTGAGCTGAAAGTACTCTGGCGAGGAATAGAGCGAAGTGAAGTTAATCCTTTCCATTTTGCTACCCCGATGTGCGCTAAGGATGACAAAAGCCTGGGCGCTCAGCTCCGAAAGTCGATTGAAATCCTTGATAAAGTTGAAAATGAGCATGCGCGGAGTAACCCTGCCAACGATACTGCTCATCTCTTCGCGGATCTGCTGGAGAGCATTTCTAATGGTTTCTGGCTTAGGACAATAGGGCGAACCCACATGCCGTGGATCGGGTGTTGTAACGCATTCGCCAAAGCCTAGATAATCGAAGGCATCGCCTACTGCTTTAGCGATGGCATCTTCGCGAATACACAAATAGTCAAGCTCAGCAGGGGCGCTATAGCGTAGATCAAGGCTGGCGATCGCGGTTAAAACTGCGTTGCGGCTCACCTGATACACCACGGCGCCGAAACTATATGCGATGCGCGCCGAGTAGCCGACAGGTATTGCTGAAACCGCGCCACCTGAGCGCAGGAATCGTCCATACGAAAACAAGACGTCTTCCGTATGTGCGTTTTCGCCGAATAGAAACTCCAGTAAGGTGCTAGAAGATTCACGGCGTGCGTCAATGGCATGTAGCGCAGCTGCTACCAACTTTGGCAACGGCAGTCGGACGATTTGACTGGGCTGATACCCCCCCGCCCAGATCGCTGCTGCTGTGTCCCCTCGAGGCACAAGCTCTGCCAGATTCCAGCAGACATGAGCGGTAGCGACGTCTATCCATACGTCGTTGTTTGGCGCCAGAGGAAGCTTCAGTGCCAAGCTAGGTCGCAGTGCAGAGACCATCGACACTGCAGACAAAACTGCATACGCAGACACATTCTGATCGGCGAAACTTACCGGGACGTGGGCTAGGGCAGCTTTAAGCAGGGGTGGGGTGAGCACATCCCAGTTTTCCAAGCCCAAAACGCGCGGCCAAGGCGCATAGGTTGCGCGCGAAACTTGCCAGCGAACAATTGAACTATCTTTTTCCAGTTCTTCTTCCGCCGGCTCCTGGCTGTCATTTGAGCAATCTTCATCGTCCGCGCTCTTATTATTTTCAGCGCGCACATCGGAACTGGGCTCTTGCTGTGGATTTGAGTCGGGACTCGGAGCTGAGGGGCGAACGGGAAGGGCATATGTGGCTGCATAGCCGGCCAAGGATCGCAGTAGCTTTACAACTGGATCATGACGTTCCTCCTTGGCAAGCTCCTCGAGTACCGTGCTCTCGGGCTTGATCAAAGGAATAATATCTTTCCAAAATTGCGAGTGACGTCCGCGACGAGCACCACAATCGACCAAAACCCTGAGCGAATCAGAAATGCTTTCGCCGATTTTTTCCCCTTTACCCATGTGCCAAAGCAGCGTCAGCCCCAGAGCGTGACGAACTTTTTTAGCGTCTGCGATGGAGTGAGCCTTTTCTATGGACGAATGCCAGAGAGCATAGCTCTGCGACAATGGCTTGAGGTCGGGGCGGCTTCGTACGACGGACGGCAGCGTCGTGGAAGCAATGAGGCACGCACGAGCGCTTTTGAGAGCGTCGACAATGTGGGAAATATCGACGGAGTTCTGCATCTGCGTCCATGCCTGTGCCAGAGCATCGAGTGAGTCAATCGCCAGGCCGAAAGCCAATAAAAAGCCCTGTCCGGCAACTGGGCAATGGATAGCCCAGGCAACGCGCTTGGCAAGAAACAGTTCGTCACCGTTCAACTCCCTGTCCAACCAAGGGAGGGTTGCACTCTCAGTATTGCTCACGGGTACTAGCTCCGCGCTCGAGTTGGCACAGGCTCTGACGGAAAAAATCCCATCGCCCACAAAGTTGATTTATGGAGAAGTTCGTCCGCCTGGATGAAGGCTTGCCGGGTGTCGTATTTCTTTTCATCGTTGTCGAGGCTTGTTGCAATTGACTTGGTGGACGATATCACCGCTTCGCGCGAGGAATAGTTCTAGGGGCGTCTAATTTGAGGGTGGCTAAAATAAAATCATGCAGCGCAGGGTTTTTTAAATCCGAAAGTGAGTTTTTTTGAATTTCGTTTCGAATGAAGTCTATCGAAAAAAAAACGATTTCAAAGCGTTTTCTCATTTTCTAGGTTGGAAAATGGAATTGGTTTTAAAGCGAAAAAATCAGCCTTTATTTTCCAATTCAGAGTTTCAAGTGTGAAGTCTAAATATTTTTTAATGAATGGAAATTTGATACGCCAGACGTTCTGACGCGTAGCCAGTCGCCCATAGGCTTGGGATGGTTTTTTTGACGTTGGAGCGTGTGTGCAGGGACGCGCCCCGGTCCGTTCAGGCGTGACGACTGGATCAGTCCGATGAGTGCCGCCGCTTGTTGGACGGAGCTCGGCACGTCAGCCTAGTCCAGAGCCTGATCGAGATCTGTCAGTAGCCGGCACGCGCACGGGCGTAGGTCGATTGCAGCGTCTGGCTGTCCAAAACTGCAGCCGATGGATGTAAACTCCGCCCAACGCCCAAGGGCAGTCGCATGCCCAAGTCGGGCACAACAACCCCAAAGCGCCAGCGCTGGAACTTCCGATTAGCGCTTCATGACTCCTGCGCGTCCCACGATTCGGCCGCGAGTGGTAACTCATTGAGTTCCGCCCGCGCTTCCCGCCACGTCGGATAGTGCCCATCAAGCAAGGCGGTGAACCGCTCGCTGTGTGTCGGCTCGATCAGGTGCGCCAACTCGTGCACGACGATGTACTCCAGCAGATCCTTCGGCTTTTTGGCCAGCTCGGTGTTGAGGCGGATGCTGCGGGTGGCGGGGGTGCAACCTCCCCACTTGGTTTTCATACGCTGCAGGAAGTAGGCTGAGACCTTTACCCCCAGCCTCGCCTCCCACTTCTCGATGAGCGCTGGC
The DNA here is from genome assembly GCA_008015595.1 of Nitrosomonas sp. Classification (GTDB taxonomy): domain Bacteria; phylum Pseudomonadota; class Gammaproteobacteria; order Burkholderiales; family Nitrosomonadaceae; genus Nitrosomonas. The sequence goes on from SSFW01000060.1 coordinate 7,474, forward strand.
ACGACGGCATGGAGCTGTGACCGGTACCAGCCCTGCATCACCTCTTCCCGCTTGGCCTGGGGTGTTCCGGGGCGGACGCTGAGGGTGATCTGCCGATGGTCTAGCTTCACCGCGGGCTTCGTGTCCGCCTCGATCACCGTTAGCAGGTAACGGCGCCCCCAGAGGTAGTGACTTTCACGCTCGATGAACTGTCGCGGGGTTTCCCGGGCCTGTGCCAGCAGCTTGGCCTGCTGGTCGCGAATCCAGCCGAGCTTGGAAATCACGTAGGCGCGGGCGACTTCCAGCCGGGTGGCGCTTGGCGCGACCAGGGT
>SSFW01000020.1 GCA_008015595.1 Nitrosomonas sp.
AATGCCATCGAGTATTTCGTTTCTTATTATGATTATTATCAACCGGAAGCCTATGTACCTTCTCGTGATTTGTTCATCGAGAAAGATTCCAGCATCAATGAACATATCGAGCAGATGCGGCTTTCCGCAACGAAATCCTTATTAGAGCGTAAAGATACTATTATTGTGGCAACGGTTTCATGCATTTACGGGATTGGCGATCCTGTCGACTATCATGGCATGATTCTCCATTTGCGAGAACAAGAAGCGATCTCGCAACGCGATATCATTAAGCGCTTGACGGAAATGCAATACCAGCGCAATGAGTTTGAATTCAATCGCGGCACGTTTAGAGTGCGTGGCGATATCATCGATGTTTTCCCCGCAGAAAATTCTGAACTTGCACTTCGTGTTGCGTTGTTTGATGATGTTGTAGAAAGTATCTCGGCTTTTGATCCTTTGACAGGGCGTATCTTGCAGAAGATTGCACGTTTTACGGTGTATCCTTCGAGTCATTATGTGACACCGCGCAGTACCACTTTGAAAGCGATCGAAACCATAAAAACCGAATTAGTGGAACGCGCTAATTACTTTTATCAGAACACCAAGTTAGTGGAAGCACAGCGCATTGAGGAGCGAACCCGCTTTGATCTCGAAATGTTGAATGAACTAGGGTTTTGTAAGGGGATCGAGAATTATTCCCGCCATTTGTCGGGGAGAAAACCAGGAGAGCCGCCTCCAACCTTAATCGATTATCTGCCTCGTGGGGCGCTTTTGATCATCGACGAAAGTCATGTAACAGTGCCACAAATTGGGGGCATGTTTCGAGGCGATCGCTCTCGCAAAGAAAATCTGGTGACGTATGGTTTTCGATTGCCTTCTGCGCTTGATAATCGTCCGCTTAAATTTGAAGAGTTTGAACAGCTAATGCCGCAGACGATTTTTATTTCCGCAACCCCGGCTGATTACGAAAATCAACATAGTGGTCAGGTGGTGGAGCAAGTGGTGCGGCCAACAGGCTTAATCGATCCACAGATCATCGTACGACCGGTACTGAGCCAGGTCGATGATCTGATGTCGGAAGTGAATATCCGGGCGAAGCAAGGGGAACGTGTTCTCGTCACAACGCTAACTAAGCGCATGTCAGAAGATTTAACCGATTATTTCTCCGATCATGGCATCAGAGTGCGTTACCTTCATTCTGATATTGATACCGTTGAGCGCGTCGAGATCATTCGCGATCTAAGATTAGGAAAATTTGATGTGCTCGTGGGTATTAACTTATTGCGGGAAGGATTGGATATTCCCGAAGTGTCGCTGGTGGCTATTCTTGATGCAGATAAAGAAGGATTTTTACGCTCTGAGCGTTCTTTGATTCAAACCATTGGAAGAGCAGCACGCCATATTCATGGTACGGCGATATTGTATGCGGATCGTATTACTAATTCGATGCGTCGTGCGATCGATGAAACGGAACGGAGGCGTCAGAAGCAATTATTGTTTAATGAAGTGCATCACATTACGCCCAAAGGGGTCAGTAAACGTATTAAAGATTTGATCGATGGCGTTTATTGCAGTGAAACAGCGCAAAATAATCTACGTGCTGCGCAAGCAGAAGCGCGTTACGAGAATATGAGTGAATCCCGAATGGCGCAAGAAATCAAGCGTCTCGAAAAACAGATGCTAGCCACAGCAAAGAATCTTGAATTTGAGAAAGCGGCTGAATTACGCGACGAAATCAAAAAGCTAAAAGACAAGTTGTTTGTCGGTTATGTCGAACCTGAAATAAACCCATCGAATACCAATAATGCACAACCCCTGGCAATGAACCCTAAGCAAGGGGTTACACGGCGAATCAAAAAACAGAAATGATTGTTATTGCGCCAGCTTAACTTGAGTGGACGTGACAAAAATGATGCGATCAAACGTTTTATTCAATGTTTTACTGGTGAAATTATGCATCGACATACTCTCGACAAAGCGAATATGGTCGCCTTTTTTTACCTGGGTCGTGGGGGCTGCTATCCAAAAACGCTTGCTCCCATTTCCCAGCTCCATATAAGTGTATCCTGTGGTATCAAGCGTTGATATCACAATGCCTTCATTCTGAGGTAAGGGCTGAGCAGGTTGCTCAGCATACCCTTGTGTAGAAATGAACACGAACAATGAAAAAACAATACTAACAAGTAGGCGACGCATAACGATTAACAATATCCTCGTATTAGAAACGAATAACGTATTGTGCGTAGAAGAAATCAGGTGAAATGCCTGGTCTTTGCGCTCTTAAAAAATCACCTGCAAATAGTTTGGAATAACCAAACAAGACATCTTGATGACGACTCACGTGGACATTAACCCGGAAGTCTATTTCATCTCCCACATGACTACCTGATTGCCCAGTTGGATCACGCAATGTTGCAAGCCCTGCCGCGTTATATAAGAAATCACGCGTATTCGCTAAATAGAAGCGATGATATTGCGCGATGAAAGTAAACCACGGTTGCGGATGTAAGGTAAATTGCGCATTGAAGTCGTGAATGTTTTGACGACCCACTTGATCCAAGAAACCCATGTAATAATGTCCAAACGGGAATAACTGGTTAAAGGTATTCGATCTTCCATCTTGGCTGTTTGCATCACCGGAAGCAAAATCATAACGAATCCAGAATTGAGGATTCATTGGTAATGGCACGTGGTAACCTAACCCGGTTGCAACTGCAAAAGCCGATATATCAAGCTGCGAACGACGACCAAACTGATACATCCCTTCAAACTCGTAAAGAAAGCGGTTGTAATCACCGGCAACGCGTCCACCAAGCGTATGCAGCACAGAATCCCCTTGCAGAATATTTCCTTGTTGCACAGTGAAGGGATTCAGGATGCGGTTATCGACCAAACTCAAGTAATAGAGATCAAGCAACTGCCCTTTCATTGGTTTATAGGTTCCCCAAAGACCCATGAAATTCCTACCTTTATCCCAATTATCGAATTCATTACGTTCGATCGTCATCGGACGAACCCAGAATGCGTCTAAATCAAACGTTGGGGTACGCCAGAACGCTTTAACCCCTTGGAAGGTACGGCGCGTATTAACCCACTCGAGCGGTGAAATCAAGCGTTGCGAACCATACAGTAATTCTTGACGCCCAACCCGCATGTATACTGGTCCATCGACGAGTTGGCCGAGTTTAACGTCAGCAAATAAATTGAGTATATCCGTATAATTCCGATCTGTCGTCAGCGCAGGTAAATCAAGACCCAACGCGCGCGCATCGATGAATTCAGCAAATAATCTAAATTGATCGCGATACCAAAGGTCAGCATGGAAACGAGTACGGAAAAGATGATATTTATTATCCTGCCCCCCCGCATTTAAGCGGCTATCGGTTTCGTGCATGTAGCGATACCAGAATTGCCCACCGAATGACAGCATCCAGTTATCAGCCAGTTTTATGCGTTTGAACGGATCGAAGACATCCTTTTCATGATCTGGTTTTTCCAGATAGCGAAAATCAACATCAAACCCAGAAGTAGGTAGCAGTCCAAAGGGTGCATAAGGTGCTACCGGCGCAGCTTCACGTTTATTGCCTGAGATAAGATCCCATAATGAAAAATAACCAGGTCCTGCCGGTGGAATCACAAATAATCCGGGGCGTGGCATTGGCGTTACCGGTGGAACGCCTCCCCAATTAAACTTTTCAGGCGCTGCATTCGGTGCAGCGGGTGCGGCTGTATTGGTTGTATTTGATGGATTCGCTGATGCTGCTTTAGCGGGCTCGTTCGCCAACGACTGAAAGGTGCAGCTTATGGTTGCGATCGTTAAAAATCCATTTATCCAATATTTTTTACCAAAAAGATTCATGAATTACCTCCCCAAGGTATTTGATAAACCCATAATAAGCGTTCATATATGAACAGCATCTACAATTTATATAATTTTAATTTTGGCGCATTCTAGCAAAACTAGGCAAAATCCGGTGAATTGAATCGCGCGAGTGTCTCTTTTTTATCTATTACGATATGAAGTGATGAATAGAGTTATTTTAATTCGGTTCGAACCTGTTCAATTTATGCAATAGCGCGGTGATCCTCAGTTATTATATGGAGTAGGTAAAAATCTATAGGCTAGCTTTATTGATCAATGTTGAATGAGTCCGAAAAAAATCAGGTATCGCCTTGGTATCAGTTTAATACTGAGGGAGGTATTCATTCATTAAAATTGACAGGAAGCTATACCCTTGGAGCACTGAATAATGAAATCAAGAAACTCGGCACTCTATTAGAACAGTTTGCCAATCAACCCAATGTTCAATGGGATTTAACTGGGATTGAAACGCTTGATCATGTAGGATTGGCAATGATTTGGCGTTCTTGGGGAAAGCAGCGTCCTTCCCAGATTCTGCTTCGAATAGACCAAGAGAAATTGTTCGATCATTTAGCACAATCGTCACAAGCATTAGCTAAGCCGAAATGGCAAGCAGATTTGCTGTGGCCTATCGTTTTTCTGGGGAAGCGTTTTTTCCTATTCTGGAATCACTTGACGGGCATTATTACGTTGTTCGGGCAGGTCATTTTAGATTTATTCTATTTGGTTCGACATCCTCGGCAAATTCCGTTACGCGAAATTTCTGCGAATTTATACCGAACTGGCGCACAAGCGCTCGGGATTACAGCAGTTGTCGGTTTTCTAATTGGCATTGTTTTGAGTTATTTAATGTCTCAACAGCTCCACACATTTGGTGCGGATGTGTTTATCGTGAATATTCTCGGCATGAGCATTATTCGTGAATTAGGGCCGATGTTGGCAGCAATTCTGGTCGCAGGCCGCTCAGGTTCTTCGATGACTGCGCAATTGGGGGTTATGCGGGTGACTGAAGAACTCGATGCAATGACGGTAATGGGTATTCCTCATAGCATGCGTTTGGTACTTCCCAAGATTATTGGTCTGGGTATTGCCATGCCATTGGTCGTGCTTTGGACCAGTGCATCTGCATTGTTGGGCGGTATTCTTGCTGCAGATTTGCAAATTGGGCTCAGTTATCAATATGCCTTGATGAACCTACCTAACGCAGTACCGGTTGCTAATCTCTGGATCGGCCTGGGTAAAGGTTTGGTTTGTGGCATGGCGATTGCGCTCATTGCATGCCATTATGGGCTGCGCATCAAGCCTAATACTGAAAGCTTAGGTGAAGGAACTACCAATTCAGTGGTGACTTCGATTACTGCAGTCATTTTAATTGATGCAATTTTTGCAATCTTATTTTCAAATGTTGGACTCAGGTTTTCTCGGTGATGATGGAGTCTGGTTCTATTATTGAAATCAATGGACTTTATACCCAATTTGGTCCGCATCTTATACACCGTAATATTAACCTCAATGTTCTTAAAGGCGAGGTTTTGTCATTGGTGGGTGGGTCAGGAAGCGGTAAAACTACATTGCTGCGACAAATGCTCGGTTTGGAAACGCCCTCGCAGGGGAGTGTGAAAATTTTTGGGTGCTCTCGCTATGCGTGTAACCTTGATACTTTGAAAGCTATTCGCCATCGATCAGGCGTATTATTTCAGCAAGGTGCGTTGTTTAGTGCATTGACTGTATTTGATAATATAGCGCTGCCGATGCGTGAATTACATTGTCTGGATGAAGCTTTGATTCATGATTTAGTAATGCTAAAGCTGGAAATGGTGGAAGTGGGTGCAGAACACGCCAATAAACGACCTGCTGAACTCTCTGGCGGTATGATCAAGCGAGTTGCTTTAGCCCGCGCTTTAGCGCTTAATCCCGAATTACTTTTTCTCGATGAACCGACGGCCGGACTCGATCCTTCATTAAGTGAAAGTATTGTGGACCTTGTTCGAGCGCTGAGGGAAGAACTAACGCTAACCATCGTCATGGTGACCCATGATCTCGATACGTCGGCTGCGATTTCAACCCGGATCGCAGTATTGGCAGATCAGCATATTGTTGCGTTGGGAAAGTTACAAGAGGTTGTTCAGGTTGATCACCCGTTTATCAAGGATTTTTTCTGGGGTGAACGAGGACAAAATGCGTTGCGCAAATATTTAATTGCTGATCAGCAGCTAGCGCTTCGCTAAAAATGAACCGTATGGATAAGATCTATCGGATTTCAGATTATTTAAAGTAAAGCTTAAAACGAACATAAGGAAAATAAATGTCAGGTGATACGCTTACACTCACTCAAATGTTGATTTCACGACGTTCATTGACACCGCGTGATGATGGGTGTCAAAAACTGCTAGAAAACCGTTTGAAAGCATTAGGATTTCAGATCGAAAAACTCAATTTTGGGGATGTCGAGAATCTATGGGCGCGTCGTGGTACAAAACAACCGTTGGTGTGCTTTGCGGGGCACACGGATGTCGTTCCCACAGGACCTGTGAGTGAGTGGGAAAGCGATCCGTTTGTGCCGACCATCCGGGATAATCGATTATATGGACGCGGTGCTGCCGATATGAAGGCTTCTTTGGCCGCCTTTATTACGGCGATCGAATCGTTTTTGGAATCAAATCCTGAACCTGAAGGATCGATTGCGTTATTGATTACCTCTGATGAGGAAGGACCTGCCGTCGATGGAACCGTTAAGGTTGTCGAGATTCTCAAGGAACGGGGTGAATTGATTGATTTTTGTATTGTTGGGGAGCCGACTTGCACGGATCAATTTGGGGACACCATTAAGAATGGCCGACGCGGTTCTTTATCTGGCAATTTAACGATCAAAGGGATTCAAGGGCATATTGCGTATCCGCACTTGGCCAAAAATCCGATCCATCTCGCCGCACCTGTCATTGCTGAGCTAGCACAAACTGTGTGGGATAACGGTAATGAATATTTTCCTCCGACAACCTGGCATATTTCCAATATCCAGGGAGGTACAGGAGCAACCAATGTGATACCTGGCCACATCAATTTAATATTTAATTTTCGTTTTGCAACAGCGAGTACGCCAGAATCGCTACAAAAGAAATTTTGCGAAATTCTTGACAAGTACGGCCTTGAGTATCAGATAACATGGGAGTTATCAGGTAAGCCTTATTTGACACCAAGAGGGAAGTTGGCCGATGCGTTATCGGAAGCTATTAAAGATGTAACCACGATAACGCCAGCGCTTTCTGCAACAGGAGGTACCTCAGATGGGCGATTTATTGCAGAAATCTGCCCGCAAGTCGTTGAGTTTGGCCCACGTAACGCGACGATACACAAAATCAATGAGTCTGTAGAAATAGAAGATATCGAGCGGTTGTCGCAGATTTATCAATTAACGCTAAAAAAATTGTTTTATGGGATGAAAAACAATTAGTTATTGAATTTATTTCTGGTTTTAGAAAAAGCTTATTTGAATTAATAGCGCTACAATGTACTTTTCTATTTAATCAAAATAACTTGGTTTCATTGTTTTTTGAGACGGTTTGTTAATAAAGAAAATACAAAATGTGAATTTATAATTTGTCTGTGATTCCTGAGAAATAAGATACCAGAGAACATTAAATTAGTTTCGGAAAATATCACCCCCAAAATTTGTGTTAAGAGGAATCATGCCAGATTATTTTTCTAGCGTTGAATTACTCAATGTTTTTTTTGATCAAAATTTAAAGCTATTAATGCGCAATTATTCATCACTGAAAACGGCTCAGGTGATGAATAAAACGCTATTGTTTCGCCAGGGAGAAACATGTGAGCATGTTTGGTTGATAACAGAGGGTATTGTCAAGCTATCACGCCTAACGAAACAAGGTTCTGAAGTAACTGTTGCGCTCATGAAAAAAGGGGATGTGATTGGGAATTTATACGAACATTCCAGTCACTCGGTCATGATGGAAACTGCACAGACATTAGGGGAAGTTAATTGCTTCCGCTTCTCCTATAATGATTTCAAGATGATGTTATCTGACTATCCAGCGTTAGCTTGGTGGGTAATAGGAAGAAATTTTATTCACCAGCAAAACATTGAGCGTAAGTTATGTGCAATTCTGACACAGTCTGTTGAAATGCGTGTTGCGGAAACGCTTTTAGAACTAGCCTCTGTATTTGGTAGTCGTTGTACACATGGTTACGCACTTGAGATATATCTTACACAACAACAAGTTGCTGATCTAGCTGGTGCCAGCCGCTCGGTAGTTAGCACCATTCTTAATGATTTTAGAAGTCGTGGAATGTTGAACTATACTCGTGATCAAATTTGCATAAATGATGCTACTTTATGTGATTTTTGCCATGCGGAGTAAGCTGTTTTGATGCGAAAGTCTGTTGTCTAGCTAACAGAAGCAAATGTTGGATTGTATTAAGCTATAGCTCGTGACCACTATTGGGGTGGTCGAATCTGACAAGGAATCAATTTTTATGAAAATATTCTCACCGCGAACACATGGGTACTTGGATTTTTTAACAGTAGTAATTTTTCTTCTAGCACCAACAGTTCTTGGATTAAGTGACCTACCAGCCTATCTTTCCTATGGTCTAGCTGTAGTCCATTTAATTGTAACGTTAGTATCTGATTTTCCCTTTGGAATCGCTAAAGTTATTCCATTTTATATACATGGTTGGATTGAACGAATCGTTGGCCCAGTATTGATTATGGTTCCATTTATACTTGGTTTTGACGCTGATACGGTTGCGCGCAACTTTTATGTTGTTATGGGAGCCATTATTATTGCTGTTGGGATTCTGACCGACTATCGTGGAGTTGGTGAAATCAGGTAATTTCGGTTATGGAATTAATACATTAGGCTCTAGACTAGCAGATAAGATCTGTTAGTCTAGAAAGATGTTAAGAAATAGTAAGTTAAGTGATTATTCTGTTAAAAAAATAATTCAATGCTTTAGCATTGATATACCTGCCAGCAAAGGGGCGCTGCTGTTAGGGAAAAATCGCAACACAATTAATCGTTGGTATGGCATATTCAGGCAAGTAATATATCGCCATCAGACTGCCCTTAAAGACAAGTTGTTAGGTAGAGTAGAAGTTGATGAAAGCTACTTTGG
>SSFW01000112.1:0-2500 GCA_008015595.1 Nitrosomonas sp.
CAACAGGCGCTCCTTTTCGAACACACGCCGATTGGGTGACCGCACGGGGCGGCGACTGTGACTGAGGAGACCGGCCTCTCCTGCCTCATGAAACCGGCGAATCCACTTCCGGAGTGCGGGGCGAGAGACCCCGCATCGTCGACAGACCAGGCCGGCATTACCGGTTCGCTGATAGAGCTGTACCCACAGAAGTCGCCTGCGAATGTCGGGGTCCATTGTCCTACTTTAGTTGAAACGATGTGTGCGAATCACACAAGAGATTGGTGACACAGCTTGGCACGACGCGTTACCCAACTGAGCCAAGAAAATCCAGCTGATACCGACATGTACGGATGGGATCAGAAGACAGGGCGGAAACAGAATGCTGTAAGCAGAGTCGCCGCTATGAAACAGACGGACCCTGCTCGTTGCTTAAGCGTAGGCAAGCTGAATCCGGGTGGATTCAGCCTGCGAAAACAGATCTTCAACCTCTCGTTCCAGACAGGTCACTCACTCACCACTTGATGCGCTGAGATACCCGCACAGGCAGCAGAACCTCGCTTCTCGGCACCATCATGCACCTGGTTCATCCAACCCGCAGGCCTGCGTGCCCGTCGCTACTCTCCGCATCGGCTCAGATCCACGTGCGATGTTGCTCACTACATGTTCGCTCCTATTCGCTTTCGCGATGACCCACGACACATCCTCGGGAATCGACACCATCTTGAGCTCAGCACAATGGCCGTTGGCCTCCCCCTGAAGCTCCTCCACCACTTGCACCAACCACTTGTCCTCGCGTGGAATCGACGCTCCACACCGGTTGAAGCGTGCCTTCCGAGGACATGCCGCAGAAGGCCAGTAGACGCCCTGGTCGGTCTCGTTGAGTGCATCCGGCCAGCCTAACTCCCGCACACGCAGAAAGGCTTTAGGCTCAGTTGAAATTGATCATAACTTTTGTCAATGACGATTTTTCGCCGGACAAGTGCCCTCCTGTTGGCTCGTATCTTCCGCGCAGGCGAACGGCCTCACCCGAGGTGTCGACACTCCGGACAGAGACACGAAATCAGGCGGTCGGTTTTGGATCTTGATAACCAATATAATTTCCGCTCCAATGTGCGTGTCGACGCTCGGCCCATGACCTGACCTCGTCTTTATGCCCCTCACCATATCGCTTCTGGAGCACATCCCCGAAGATCGCCAAGTTACCACCGATTTCGACCAGATCGCTCTCCGTGATCTTCTCCCATCTGGCCGCGAGAGGAGCCTTCAGTTGCAACCAAAACTGTCGGAACTGTTCCTGTGTCATTACGTTCTCCTTTGTCGGTGACGAATACCTCGCCACACTATTGTGAGGTGAGCACGCGCGAACGCATGCCCATACCTGGTGGCTTGGATGGGAACCCTGGCGCAGAAGCGGCGAAGACCGGGGAATCAGACGCGCGAAGGATTGAAACAGGCGCGCAAGACAGGACAGTCGGCGTGGCTCAAAACGTCATGATGTACCCTACAGGGTGCAACCGGCCAAGTCAATGGGGCCGATCCAGACGAGCGAACGAGGCATTGATTCAACGCGCGGCATGTTCCTCTGGTGGCCAGCGAAGACCTTCCGAGTGGAGATGCCGACTGAAATGGTGCTGATACCAGCAACGCCCTAGATCTCTGAAGGCCCGAACACCCCTGCCAATACGAAGCCACTACGCGACGGCGGCATCTCCGAGCGATCAGGCCTCGGCTCGGCTGTGGCGGCCATATTTACTCCAAATTGAGATATGCTAAGAATCTTGTAGCGGACAGTACCGGCCTGGTATGGACGCCTGTCGAATCGGCCCGCGGCCCACCTGGTGTGGCAAGCTGCATGAAACGACCGTAGACGTCGAACTTGGATAAACTCTTGCCTCAAGCAAGCCTGCTCTGGCGCTTAGGGTTGGGCTGACGTGGGCGGAAAGTATCACTGTGGCCTAACCTGCATTGTTCATGAGCATTCGGCTGCAATCGCCGACCCGCTGCTGCAACGAGCCTTCAGCCGACGGGCTCGCCACTCCGGTCCGGCCGCCTCACCGACTCGGCCGCGCGCACAAACGTGGCGCTCTTTCTTCATCGCGCCGTGCGCCGGTTTCGCGACGAACCGTCACGAATAATGCGGGCTAAACAGGGAACTTTTGCGAGCCGGGGCGAGTTATTCAACAAACTTTCCTGAACGCACGATCGTGGACGAACTCTTTCGTCATACCAGAAGAGTGAGCATCGATGCGGGATATTATGACCTGAATGAGCGGCACATGCGGATCTTTTCAACCGCCGGTGCGCCGCCACTCTCGTGAACTCACGACACATGAAACAATTTGTTGGGAAGGAATGAGACAATCGCTACGGTGAACGATAGATCTGACTGGTCGGTAAATTCCGAACGCCCGAAATCGACCTTGATGGGGCCGGGACAATACTGGGAGAGACGTCAGGCGATACAGACCGATTCATTGCATGTTGCTGCCTCGCCGGCCTCCTGTGAAATGATGTGCGG
>SSFW01000055.1 GCA_008015595.1 Nitrosomonas sp.
AAATGGGCGCAGGCACTTTCTACAACTATATGGACGCCTTTGGTTTGGGTCACCTCACCGGCGTAGACTTGGCTTGGGAAGCACCGGGCAGGCTCAAGGTCCCGGGTGATGCGGATTGGTATCCGGTGGATTTGGGCACGAATGCATTTGGTCAAGGCGTGGCAGTGACCCCCATTCAAATGATGGCGGCTGTCTCTGCGGTAGCGAATGACGGACGCATGGTCATTCCGCATGTTTTGTATGCCATGGTACGCGAGGGGCGTCAGTACAATGTCCCTGCGCAATTTGGGGCATCGCCCATCACGCCGCAAACAGCGGATGTATTGACCGAGATGCTTGCCATTTCGCTTGAAGATGAATCGTCGCTCGCGCTTGTGCCTGGCTATCGTGTGGCTGGCAAGACCGGCACCGCGCAAATTCCAGTGGATGGAATTTACGAAAGCGATCTAACCAATACATCGTTCGTTGGCTGGGGTCCCGTGGATGACCCGAAATTTATGATCTATGTCTGGCTTGAACGTCCTTCTGAATCACCTTGGGGTTCAGAAACCGCCGCGCCTGTCTTCTCTGAGATGGCACAGCGCACCGCCATTCTTTTGGATATTCCACCCGATTGGGTGCGACAACAACTCGCTTCACAATAAACAACATGCTGACACTTGCCGATCTCCTTGAAGCTCTCACCTCGGTTCATCTGCCGAATGCCAGCGCCGTCATCACAGAAGGCGCAATCGATTCGCGGCAGGTCATACCCGGCTCGCTCTTTATCGCAATTCCTGGGGAGAGAGTGAACGGACATGACTTCATTGGCGATGCCTTCAAGAGGGGGGCGTCTTTTGCTTTAATTCAACAGGATGTCAACGCCTCTTTCCGCACCCTTGACCTGCGTGCCGGTTTATCAGCCGATGCCACTTTGAATCTTGAGTTGCCTCTCTGCCTGCGCGTGGACAATACCATCTCTGCCCTGCAACAGATCGCGCGCTTCTGGCGGCGTAAATTCCCCAACCTGCGTGTGGTGGGCATCACTGGCAGTGTTGGAAAATCCACCACGAAAGAGATGGTCTCTGAAGTGCTTGGGGTTCGTTACCCCACATTGAAAAGCCCTGGCAACTTAAATAATGAGATCGGTCTGCCACTCACGCTTTTGAAACTTGGAAAAGGCTACGACCGCGCCGTGCTGGAGATGGGCTTTTACGTAATCGGTGAAATTGCATTTCTTTGTGATATTGCCCAACCGCAAATTGGTGTGGTTAGCAATATTGGCACTGTCCATGCGGAACGGGCAGGCTCGCAGGAAAATATTTTTCTCGGCAAATCGGAATTGGTGCAGGCGCTCCCGGCAGGTGATGGCATTGCCGTGCTTAACTTCGACGATCCCTGGGTGCGTAAAATGGAAGAGAAAACCAAGGCGAAGGTTTTCTTCTATGGTCTTTCTCCTGAAGCCGACCTGTGGGCAGATCAGATCGAAGGGCTCGGCTTGGATGGCATCCGTTTTCGCTTGCATTATCAAAAAGAAATTTTGCACACTCGCATTCCCATGATCGGACGTCACTCTGTGCATACTGCCTTACGTGCTGCGGCAGTTGGGCTAAGTGATGGCATGTCTTGGCAGGAGATCCTTGAAGGTCTTTCACAGGGTTACACCCAATTGCGCTTGGTGGCGGTCCGCAGTGAAAGCGGCGCCTTGATCCTTGACGATACCTACAACGCCGCTCCCGAGTCGATGATGGCTGCTTTGAATTTATTAGACGAATTGGAAGGTCGCAAGATCGCTGTGTTAGGTGATATGTTGGAACTGGGACCCTATGAACGACAGGGTCATGAAATGGTGGGCATGCGTGCCGCCCAGGTAGCCAAGACCTTGATCACACTGGGTACACGCGGACATATGATTGCCGATGCTGCACGTCGTGCCGGGATGAAGCCATCTGCTATTTTAGAGTTTGAAGAGGTGGCACCCATTGTGGATTGGTTAACCAAGTCTCTGACTTCGTCTGACGCGGTTTTGATCAAAGGATCTCACGGTCTGCGCATGGATCGGATTACTGCTGCTTTGGAGGTCCGCTCGTGAGAGATATTGCCCTTTCCCTCAGCCTGGCAGGGCTGGCTTTTATTATGACGGCGATCTGGGGAAACCCATTGCTGCGCATTTTACGATATTTCAAACTTGGCAAGATCATCCGCATTGAACAGCCGGAAGGTCATCGCGTAAAGATGGGTACACCCACCATGGGTGGTGTCATGTTCATTATGCCGGTGTTGTTGCTAACCGGGTTGTTGAATGGAGCAGCACTGATCGGAATTACTACAGGCGGAGTGGGGCCCTCTATCCTTTTGCCAATGGCGGTGATGGTTGGGTTTGCGATCCTTGGCGCAGTGGATGATTGGGAAGGTATTCATGGCAAGCGCAAAGGCGACGGGATGCGTGCCCGTACCAAGTTCATGGTTCAGGTGGTCTTGGCGCTGGTCACTGCTTATGTGCTGAAATATTACATCGAAGCCCCTGACCTTTACCTGCCGGGCTATTTCTTTGAATTTGAGATCGGCTGGATCTATGTCCCTATCGCTGCCTTCATCATCGTGGCTGAATCCAATGCTGTGAATTTTACCGATGGGCTGGATGGTCTGGCAGGGTTGATTGCCGCCACGGCAATCGCTGCCTTTGGCGGTATTGCACTAATGCAGGAACAACTTTATCTGGCGCGCTTCTGCTTTATTTTGGTTGGTGCTTTATTCGGCTTTTTGTGGTTCAACGTACACCCGGCTCAATTGATCATGGGTGATACGGGTTCCATGGCATTAGGTTCGGTTCTGGCTGTCATCGCGTTGATGACTGGGCAGTGGCCCATGCTGTTGGTGATCGGCATCATTCCGCTTGCAGAAATGCTCAGTGTGGTGATCCAGATCCTATACTTCCGCTGGACGGGCGGAAAGCGTTTCTTTAAGACCGCGCCTGTTCATCATCACTTTGAGTTGCTCGGCTGGAGCGAGACCCAGATCGTTCAGCGTTTTTGGCTGATCGGTTTGATGGCGGCATTGATCGGGATCGGACTTTCGCAGGTATAGATGAACCCTGAAAAGTGAAACGTGATTTTTAAATCATGCTTCACTCTTCACTCTTTACAACGTATGAAAAACTGGACCAACACTCACGTTCTCATCCTCGGCGCTGCAAGGCAGGGACTTGCCCTTGCGCGCTGGCTGGCTCGTCACGGCGCACACGTGACCGTGAACGATTCGCGCCGCGAAGAAGAACTTGCCTCTGCGAAGAAATCGTTGGCAGATGTGAACGTGACCTGGGTTGCGGGCGGACATCCGCTTGAATTGCTGGATACGACCGAAGTGTTATGTCTCTCTGGCGGCGTGCCGTTGACCTTGCCCATTGTGGAAGAAGCCGTCAAACGTGGTATTCCGCTTTCGAACGACTCGCAAATTTTCATGGAAGTAGTTCCCTGCAAGACCATTGGTATTACCGGTTCAGCAGGTAAGACAACGACCACGACGCTGGTAGGGGAGATGGCAAAATTGGACCGCAGACCGCAGACCATAGACCATGGTTCGTCCGTCGTCCATCGTCCATCGTCCACGGTCTATATTGGTGGCAATATCGGCGACCCGCTGATCAATTACGTGGACGATATGACCGCCAATGATCTGGCTGTTTTGGAACTCTCATCGTTTCAATTGGAGCAGATGAGCATTTCGCCGAACATTGCAGCGATTCTGAACATCACGCCCAATCATCTGGACCGTCACGGTACGATGCAAGCCTATACCCAAGCCAAGGCGCACATTTTGGAATTCCAAACTACAAACGACACAGCCATTTTAGGGCGCGATGATGCAGGTGCCTGGAATTTGAAAAACCGAGTGAAAGGGAAGTTTCAGACCTTTAGCTTACATGATCTCGAAGAAGGTTTGAATGGCGCGTACTTGCATGATGATCTGTTGAGTTTGCGAGACGGATTTGCCTACGTGCCTTTGTTGATGCGCGAAAAAGTCCAATTGCGCGGCGACTATAACATTGCAAATGTGTTGGCTGCTTTTACCATCGGACACGCCGCTGGATTCAAACTGGATGGTATGCTCGAAGCTGTGGACGAGTTTCGTGGTGTGCCGCATCGCCTGGAGTTTGTGCGTGAGTTGCATGGTGCTCGCTGGTACAACAATTCAATCGCCTCTGCCCCCGAGCGGACTATTGCCGTCATTCATGCCTTCACAGAACCGATCGTGCTCATGCTTGGCGGGCGCGATAAGAACCTTCCCTGGGGTGACCTTGCCAAACTCATCCATGAGCGTGTGGATCATGTGGTGCTCTTTGGTGAGGCGGGAGAAATGATCGAGAAAGCCATAACCGCTTACAGCGGAGTCGGAACCGTGGACCTTCGTCGCGCGCAGACTCTCAAAGAAGCGATCTCACTTGCCGCCGAGGTTGCATCCGCTGGAGATGTTGTCTTGTTATCACCGGGCGGCACAAGTTTTGATGAGTTTAAAGATTTCGCAGAGAGAGGAGAAGCGTTTAGAAAATGGGTATCGGAACTGTCGTAAAAGAAACAACGCCGCAAAGCCAGTCCCGCTCTGGGTTCGATATGCCGCTGTTGGTGATCGTGGTGGCATTGATCGTCTTCGGGCTGGTGATGTTGTATTCGGCTTCTTGGGATTTTTCTCGCGCTGCCTATGATGGCGATGCGATGTATATGTTTAACCGCCAGGTAATGTGGCTTGGGCTGGGAACGGTTGGCGCGATTGTGCTTGCCTTTCTCGACTATCATCGCTGGCGTCAGTTGATCGTGCCTGCCATGGCGGTGACGATCTTGTTATTGATCGCAGTCTTGGTGATGAGTGAAGTGCGCTTCAATGCCACGCGTGCCATTTTCAATGGTTCGATTCAGCCTTCTGAATTGGCGAAATTGGTCTCGATTCTCTCTCTTGCAGTTTGGTTGTATGCCAAACGTGAAATGCTGAAGGATGTTACCCTTGGTTTGATTCCGCTCGGTGTGATCCTTGGGGTCATCGGCGGGTTGATCTATCAACAACCTGACCTAAGCGCGGCTGCCACTGTGCTCATGCTCGGTGGATTGCTTTTCTTTTTGGCAGGCGGCGACTTGAAACAGATCGGCGGTTTGTTGATCATTGCGGGTGTAGTGGCTTGGTTGGTGGTCTCTGTGAGTCTTACAGGTCAACAACGTGTCAGTGATTTTGTGGCGGGTATCAAAGATCCGTTGCAGGCTTCGTATCATGTCCGCCGTTCTTTCGAAGCCATTGTCAATGGCGGCTGGTTTGGTGTAGGCATTGGCAACTCACTCACCAAAGTGACCGGCTTGCCTGTGCCGCCCACCGATAGTATTTATGCAGTCGTTATTGAAGAGCTGGGTTGGTTCGGCGGGGTGGGGCTGATCGCTTTGTTCGGTGCATTGATCTGGCGTGGACTGGTCGTTGCTCGTCGCGCACCCGATATGCTTGGAACGTTGATCGCCTCCGGCTTGGTCATTTGGATCGGCTTGGAAGCGCTCATCAACATGGCAGTTATGGTCGGTCTGCTGCCTTTTGCAGGGAATGCGCTTCCCTTTGTAAGTGCCGGTGGTTCGAACCTCGTGACCACCATGGCAGCGTTGGGCATTCTCTTCAACATCTCCCGTCAGGGAAGCAGTACTCATGTAACAGAAAATGAATGGAGGTCTTTCGGTGCGGTTGCTAATTTGCGCTGGTGGAACGGGCGGGGGCGTGTATCCCGCGCTAGCCGTTTACGAAGCGCTAAAGAATAGGCATCCCAACGTCGAAACCTTATGGGTCGGCGGTG
>SSFW01000169.1 GCA_008015595.1 Nitrosomonas sp.
ACCCCTAAAGAAATATATTTCAAAAATAACAGCAAATGTTCTTTGACAGAACAGTAAAACCACCCTAAAGTTCCCTCAAAGAACATTACATCCACATGGGAACGATGAGGTGCTCTATGAACAAAACCTTACTTACTGCTGACGAACTTGCCGAACGGATCAAGTTTAGCGCAGCTTACATCAATCATGGACTCAAAAACACGGTGTTCTTGGAGGGGACCCACTACATCCGGCCGTTTGGGGGACGGAAAGTCTTCTACATCTGGGAAGCGATCGAGCAGGAGATGTACAAGCCGAGTAACCGTCAGCTGTCGGTGATCCCGATGGCCAACGGAGGTATATGCCGTGGGTAGCATCCGAAGCCGTGACGGCAAACTCTTTTTCGATTTCCACTATCAGCAGGTGCGCTGTCGTGAGCAAACCATGCTGAAGGACACCAAGCTTAACCGCAGCCGACTAGAAAAAGTCATGGAGGAGATAGAAAGCGCCATCCGTCTAGGACGCTTCGTCTATCGTGACTACTTTCCCAGTAGCAAGCGATGTGCAGAATTCGAGCAACTAGACCAAGCAACACAAGACGTGATCACCCATGCACCTGACGCACCAAGGCTCATCAGCAATATGCCAAGCTTTGCCTCTTTCAGTCGGCAGTGGCTATCAGAAAATGAGGCCTTCTGGAAAACAAGTCATTGTCTCAACATCAACTCGATTTTTGAGCGCTACCTGCTGCCAGCATTCGGCTCTCAGCCCATCGATACTATTACAAGGGCTGACATACTGAATTTTCGCGGGCGGCTCGGCAAAGGTTACACAGCCAGCAAACGCAGCATAACCAATGACCGTATTAATCACATCATGACGCCCTTGCGCTGCGTGTTTAGTGAGGCGGCGATGCGTTGTGACTTCGAGAATCCATTCCAGAACATCCGCCCACTGAAGATCAGCAGAGGATCAATCGAGCCATTTTCCCTGGCCGAGGTGCGTACTTTTCTTGCTGGGGTACGAGCAGATTACGAACCTTACTATACGGTTCGTTTTTTCACCGGTATGCGTACTGCCGAGATAGATGGTCTGCTCTGGCGCTATGTAGACTTCGGCAAACGGCAGATCCTGATCGAGCAGGCATTGGTCAACGGAAAAGTTGAAACGCCGAAAACTCAGTCTTCATATCGAGCTATTCAGATGTCGGAGCCTGTCTATCAGGCATTACGCAAACAGCATGAGGCAACACGCCACTGTGACTATGTCTTTTGCAATGACGCCGGCAACCCGCTGGATCATCGCAATGTCACCAAACGGATCTGGTACCCCACCCTCCTCATACTGGGATTGAGCCGTCGACGGCCCTACCAAACCCGCCACACCACGGCAACGCTCTGGCTGGCCGCAGGGGAAAGCCCCGAGTGGATAGCCCAACAACTCGGGCACAGCACCACCAAGATGCTGTTTGAGGTCTACAGCCGTTTTATACCTAATGCGACACGACAGGACGGCAGCGCCTTCAACTCGCTGATTGCATCAACATGAGCATTGGAGAATGACGATGAAACAACTCTGCTGGCTAACCAGGATAGAACGCAGCGGGCACTTGCCCATCACGGTCTGCGAGCTACTTTACGGCAACGAGCCCATACAGGCCCTTGTGACGGCCGATACCGCATCTAGATATCCCTACGAGAGTGGGCTTGTCGAAATCAGCTATGAGACCAACCAACAAGGGCTCATCATTATTGATGCGCTGGTAGCTGTTCCTGCCATGATCAGCTATGAACTGTATTACAACGCTATCAGCCGACTCAACAAAGGCCGCTTGCCGCTACTGACCCGATTCGTTGGGTTACTGGGTTTTATCACCGATCCTTGCCTGCATCGGTTTGTCTCCTACTGGTCGACACACCCCGAGCAATTTAACGCCTTCATTACCATGCCGGCCAGTTACCAGGATCATCATGCCTTCCCTCACGGTCTGTTGGTCCACAGTCTCGAGGTGGCTGAATTGGCATATAGCAATGCATTGCGCTTGCATCATCCGACCAAGGAGTGTCAGCTGGCACTTGTTGCTGGCTTGTTCCATGACCTGGGCAAGATCTATAGCCAAACAGAAGCTGGGATCCATAGCTACCAAACAGGTGCACACGAATGCTTGAATTTTGCGTTGCTTGCCGCCCCCATGGAGGAATTGGCGCGTGAGGATTGGGATTGTCACCGTATGCTATCAAGCATGTTGGCTCCATATTCCAAGCATCGGAGCGAACAATATGCCATTGAGGGCATATTGAGGAATGCTGACCACAACTCATGCCAATCGGCCCGTTCGCACATGCTGTTTGAGGATAAACCGGCACATTTTCGTTTCATCAAGCATGGGAACCGCATGCTCAGGAGACTCCCGACATGATCCGCCAGCTCCCCGGGGCAGTACTGATTCTTGCAGGCCAGTGATTACAGAGGCTTCAAGGTTGCAGACAGAATGAGCATGAGCTGCATCATCGACAAAAATGCCCGTTGTCTGCGTCCCCGCCCCCCCAGCTTACTATTGAGCAGACGCACTTCCATGACCCCTAAACCATCATGCTTGGGCAAATATGGCCAGTCTTGCTGCTTTCCCTCCTCTATCGGCACACCAGCAAGACCAGCGCATTGTAGCAAGCCATTCCATTGCCCCAAGATATCCGTTTTTTGCATGACATCTGCACCGGGTAACTGAAGCGTCAACTGAATATGACGCGCCTTAAAACCCAGAGCTCTACATAGGGTCAAAAACTGTATGACACGCCTACTACTTGGACTACGGATCAAATACCCCTTTCCGGGGACCAGATACCTCAAGATCTGACAACCATCCTGGATCATCGGCCAAGTCAATGACCCGTCATCCAAACCTGTTTGCAGCTGTCTGAATAAAAAGTTCAGGATCTGTAAGGAGTAGGAATCCCGCTTCACCTTGCTTAGCTGTTGCTCTTCAATCGCTTGGGGAGCTTGCCTCTGTTCACCCTGGTGCTTTTCACGCTCTACCAACCGATGGATCCAAGGCGATAACGCAGGGATAAGGGGGAGACGTTTGCCCTGCCGTGGACAATGCTTCTGCACTATGGCTGCATGATCAAGCAACGCCCTTACCATCGCAGGCGAGACCCCCTCTTGATAGGCAACCTGTTCTGCTGAGCTCACCTGACAAGCCATCAAGATGGCAGCCCAGTCCAAAACCTGTAGCTGCCGGCAACAACTGGAAACCTCAAAACAGTGTTGAAGTGTTTTAACGGACGCTAGGCTGGAATTCGCGAGAACAGGCGGACTCACAGGTGCAACCAGCCGCTCTATTTCTCGGTTTTCATATGTGAGTCGCTCCGCGAGGTTTTCCCCCACGTCCTTTCGGACGACAAGACTACTGCGGCCCAATGTATGGTTCAGCAATTTTTTAGGGGATAACTCTCGAGCCCCCAAAGCAAGATAGCCAGCAATATCCTTCAGATGAAGATAGCTACCTATCGTTGTCGTCGGCTCCTCGTGCCCCAGTAGATGACAAAGCACATACTGCCCCTTTCGGCTATATCCCCGGAACCCTAACCGCCGGTAGAGGTGCTGCAGCGCAGCGTCTGAGAAAAACTCCCCCGGAAACATCCCCAGTTGACGTCTACCGACCTGTAAAAGGTCGCTGTTGAGTCGAAACCATGTCCAATTCGCAAAGCTGTGCCGTAAATGATGCACCCTGAGTGTTCGATCACCTGTGTACTGGTGCATCAAATCTGTAATGAGCCGATAGGCCTGTTCTGTTCTATCGAGTGACTCAAACACTGGCGCAGTAGGGGAATCCCCCCTCGCCCGCAGATATTGAACCCGAGCCCGGAGTTTAGATAGATGGGGCGCTGGCCACAACGCATCTAGAGGAAGCACCCGGTTTGCTGCCGTAGACTTTAGACCCCGTTTTTGATTACGACGAATGTGAAGGTCAATGTAGTCATAGGTATTGTGAGAAGGCTCCATCGCTAGGAAATCAAGATCAGCCAGTTGTAGGAACGCCGCCTCACTACGTCGTAAGCCGCTAAAAAAACACAAGCAAAACAGAAGATGAGCATCCCGAGCGACAAGATCCTGCTGCTCATTCAACCATCCCAGGATGGCCTCAGCATGCGATACAGACATGAGGTTGGCATCTACCTCACCGTGACTGACCGCAATATCCAACTCGGCGACAGGAAGCTCAGGAACCAACTCGGCGTCTCGTAAAAAGGTGGCGAAATAGAGCACAAACCCTTTTCTGGATGGCGACTTCACCTCGTCACTGGTTCGATTGAGTAGCTCCACCCAGTCAACCCCATCGAGTTCACTTAAGCGATAGCCGTTAAAATTCCCCAGAAATGCCGCACCGATGGTGGATACATAATCGACAATGGTCCCAGGTTTGAGTGACCGCTTTACCCGCCCGCCATGCTTAAATAGAGAACGAGCCCACGCAACTAAAAACCAAAGGTAAGGGGCATCACTCGTAGCGTGTTGCTCCAACCAATCGGTAAAGCCATTTACCAGCGAACTGCGACTAATTGCCAACGGAGCATTAGCAGACTTGCCGGGAGGCGGACGAAGCACACTCATTATCCGCTTCAGCTCGCTCAATTGCGCTGTCACTGTACTGTAGCGCTCTTGGTGCAGTCGGCATTTCCAGGCTCGTTTCTCTCGGACTGTCAGAAGATCTTGGTTGACTGACTCTATAACGCCACCACTGGGCACACACCTGTCCGTAACTAGCCGAACAAAGGTTTCCGGGTTGAGCAGTTGGCTTGGCAGATATCCTGTGTAGAGCCCGTAGGCAATAGGGCTATAGCGAAGCGTATAGTCGATCTTACGAAGTAAACGCAGTTTAGATACACCGATGGCGTCATGGCGCCAATCAGACAGTCCCGATAGATAAAGGTTGACGTAGAAGATTGCGGGCCTGGCACCCGATACCGCCCCCCTAGGCTGAGCGCGTAGCCATTGCATCCAGAGAAGAGCCGCAGGATCAGGAAGAACATAGCGACACAGCTGCCCCTTGTACTCAAACTCAAGATAAACCAGCCCTTCGGCGTAGAGCAATGGGGGAGCAGCAGCCAGAACGTGTATTGCCTGCTCCAAGGTCTCGACTCTGGCAAGGAAAAAGAGATAAAGCAGCAATCTGCCACGGAGATGGTCATTTGAGGGAAGCGAGCTAGGCCGATTCACTTCTCTCTGCAAGATGTCACATAATTTGGCGGCAGCATTTCCCAGAAGCAGGGTGTCTGGTCGTAAGATAGGCTTATCACGACGGATCCGGATGATCGCAGGGACCTTTGCCGATGTGAAACCACACATCTTTTGCCCATGCACCAAAATAGCATCGAGGATCTGCAGCTCAAGCGTTTGGACCTCTGGATCCGTTCTGAACTTAGCCACTACGCGTTTTAAAAAACCAGGCTCAAAATGAGTTGTCGATTGATTGAACTGTATCGTCTTGAACAAGCTCTTTAGGACATAGCTAAATTCTTCTGTTACCCGTTCTGCAAGTGGCGACTTATCCAGTTGTTGCGCAATAAGAAAGCATAACTCATCACGCTGTTCACTCTCATACAGATCCGTCAGGAAATCGACGATGGTATGGCTTGCCATCCGACCTCCGATAACATCTCATCCAAAATAGGAGCCAGATAACGGCTGGCCTCTACATGACTTAATGCCGAGTAGTATCCCAAAGGTGTCTGCCCGGTCATCCAATGCCCCATCTGCCAATCGATCAACTCTGGCTCCACCTGCCGCTTGATCAACTGGCTCTTCATCCAATGGCGACCCGCATTAGAAGGCAGCCTCAGTTCCTCAGGAAGAAAGCTCGTCAGCGCTTTGGGAAATAGATTCACCGCATGCCATTGTCGATTGACCTGCTTGAAATGAAATAAGGGCCCCAGTTCACGCCGAGAGTTGCGAACAGACTGATACCACACAGAGGAGTCAGAAAGCCCTAACGCCAATAACACCTCATCCGCCTTGAGTAGCTGGTCAATAGTGTTAGCTAAGGCCGGCTCGATGCAACGCAGTAGCTCGGCAAGTGCGGCTAGGTGGGCAGCATAGAAGCACAGTTGTTTTTCCAACAATTCCGGCATGCAGACCACCTCGCCGCACTTGCCGAGCTACTGCGTTGCATCGAGCCGGCCTTAGCTAACACTATTGACCAGCTACTCAAGGC
>SSFW01000147.1 GCA_008015595.1 Nitrosomonas sp.
GATTATATGATACTCTTGATAGTCACGCGCGTAGTTATTTATAGTATCAGTGTTATTGAGCTAAAACAAACTTGTTTAACTTTCAGGAGAGTACAACATGGCTATGACTAAAGAACCTCGCCCCAATCTAAGTAATTCAGGCAATATATTTGAAATCATCGATGGAATCCAGTTTCTTGGTTTTGGCTCGGGCGGCTTCGACGCCAATGATTTACTCATTATTGGCGATGAACTCGACAATTTGCTAGAAGGTAATAATGGCGCTGATGATCACGATGAGATCGAAGGAGGTGCTGGGAATGACAGATTGCTTGGACTTAATGGTAATGACACGCTTGATGGTGATGAAGGCAACGACGATCTCAATGGTGGAGAAGGAACCGACAAATTATTCGGTGGATTAGGCGATGATATCTTAAGGGCAGGTTTTGGACATGACCGACTCACCGGCAACGATGGTAGTGATACCTTCGGTTTTTATGCGGCAGGTTTCTATCAAGTAAAAGATTTTTCGATTACCCAAAATGATCGCTTATTTTTTGATTCCCAAACGCTAGGTATCAATAGCCTTGAACAATTAGTCACCTATATTACCAATATTGAACAACGCGCAGATGGGTTTAAAGTTCATTTTGGTGAAGTTGCCACAATCGACATTGTTGGTGCTAATTTATCGGCTATCACTGCAGATATGATTGTCTTCAATCTCTAAATAAACACCCCGTGGCAAGACCACGGGGAGTCACAAGTTGAATACAGCGAAGCGATTACAAAGTTTTAATTAAAAACGCTATAAAAAATTTGCATTGCCTCCATAACTATGTATAATGAGAATCATTCTCATTAATGATTGTGGAGGACTGAAAATGTATCATTCATACATGCACCTACAGACTTCGAATAACAGCGCTCATTCGGCAGCGAATGATCTTCGTAAGTCAATCAATAGTGATGCGTTGTTCACGGGCAATAATGAAATCGTAATTCAACATCGTGAACAACAATATCGCTTGCGTCTAACGCGAACAGGAAAGCTTATTTTGACAAAGTAATTTAGCCAAATCGTACCAAGGTCAAGACAAACAGCTAAATTATAATCACACAAAATCAAATGTAATTAGGTTTCTCATCGGTCGCTGGTAATCTCTTCTCTCCTCATTTACCAGCGACTTTTTTAGCCAGCCAGCCCAACCCCTCATCTGGGCAAGCCAGCCTCTTTTTTGATGACTTTAGGAGCACGGCTATGAAATTACTTAAATTCCCTCTATCGCACAGCATTTATTTTGACAACAGCCATAATTGGGTTAATTGGCAGCAAATTAGTCACATCACTAATACAAAGTTAAAAAACATTCAAAATTGGATCACTGTTGTATCTGCAAAGATTTTCAGAAGCCACGCATTAATCGCCCCTACTCCACTAACAACCCGGGTCATTCCCCTTATCAAAGAGAAACAAATCAATCCCCTTTTGCTGATCTTCGCCAATCTTAAGTCTTCCAATAAAACAGAAGGGTTGGCTGGAAAAATTGTTCTGTGTATCGGTGGTCGCATTGCGCTCTATTCTGATTATCAAAAATTAGTCGAAATAGCGGGTGGAAATTTCATCGGGTATCGGGGAGCTGATATGCAATCAGATCAGCTCAAGAAATTGCTCGATCAAGCCAATATGGTCATTTGCCCAGTTGACTGTATTAACCATGAAGATTTCTTTTTTGTAAAAAATTACTGTGCAATAACTGGGAAGATTTGCACCTTCTTGGCGCGATCTACCCTGCTTAACTTTCAACAAGGTTTAAAAATATTGATCAATCTATCTCGTCACAACTTAGGAACTGTAGTGTCATGATGAAAAATAAAAAAATTGATGCAGTAAGTTTATTTATAGCATTCCTACTGGGTGTGTTTTTTATTTTATCAAGCCAACTTGAGGCAAAAACAATTCGAGAATATTGGATTGCTGCAGAAAAAGTAACCTGGAACTATGCGCCATCAGGAAAAAATCTAATTGAACCTGAAGGAAACCTCGGCGTCTGGGGAGAAACACTCACCTATACCAAGTACCAATACGTCGGCTACACAGATGGTAGTTTCAATGCACCGATTGCTCAGCCAGAATGGGCCGGAATACTCGGGCCCCAAATCCGCGCTGTTGTCGGTGATACTATTAAAGTTCATTTCCTTAATAAAACGGATCGCCCCTTATCGATTCATCCTCATGGTGTATTTTATAAAAAAGAGGATGAAGGCGCAGATGGTGGCAAAGGTAGCAGTGTTCAGCCTGGTGAGCGCTACACATATACTTGGATCGCCGATGAAGACGCTGGGCCTGGCCCTAATGATCCGTCGTCCATCGTCTGGTTATACCATTCCCATGTAATGGCTGAAGAAGAAACAAACCTCGGTTTAATCGGAACGCTGATTATTACGCGCAAAGGGAAGGAACGCTCGCGTGATGATCCTACCCCAAAAGATGTTACTCAAGAATTTATCGCACTTTATACCATCTTTGATGAAGAAAATGGTGAAGAGCCTGGGTTAAAACATGCTATTAACGGGCGAATCTTTGGTAATCTAGCGGGCTATCAAACTCAACTAGGTAGTCGGGTTCGCTGGTATCTTGTGGCATTGGGTAATGAAGTAGATAATCATACTATCCATTGGCATGGCCAAACCGTATTACATCGTGGGCACCGTACTGACGTCATCGAGCTAATGCCAGCAAGTATGACAACGGTCGATATGGTACCTCGTTCAGCTGGAAACTGGTTGTTTCATTGCCATGTCAATGATCATATGATGGCTGGAATGAGTACCTACTGGCATGTAAGATAATGACTAAAATCGACAACATCACATTTTCAGCAGCAAAAATAGCATTCTGTTAAGATTCGAGTATTGATGCTGAACTTTTGAGCATCAATACTATCTTAGTATCACTGCAATTATTCATCGGGGGCGATCCGGTTTCGACGTGGGTTGCAAAGCAGCGCAGGGCATACCGAGGATCAGTTACCTCGTAAATACATCTGAAAAAAAATAGTCGCAAACGACGAAAACTTAGCTTTAGCCGCTTAATCCGGCTAAACTCCACACCAGTGGGCCTCAACGCTGGGTCTGGCAACAGACTGTGGAGTCATTAACGAGGATCGTGCTTTGTAGGGTTACTTTACAGAACATTAAACGATAGGTAACTCGCTTTTTATCAGCCTGCCGATTGGCGGATAAGGAGTTAAATCAAATAATTAGGCTAAGTATGTAGAACTGTCTGTAGAGGGTTCGCGGACGCGGGTTCAATTCCCGCCGCCTCCACCAATACCAAAAACCAACCCTTCATCCGGTTGGTTTTTTTGTGCCTACTCTTGCGTGTTTACGCGGGCTCGTGCGGATTCTTGTGGACTTCAAAGTTTCAAGAAATCCCAAAAATTCGCCCAATTTTTCTCTCTTTGCGCCATTATTCTCTCCCCCCTACCCCACATGCAAGTGTGAAGTCCACAAGTTCAGATTTCTTGCTCTTTATAAATCAACTAATTACACGCGGACTAATCAAGTGGTTTATTTTCAGCATTGGTAGGCGAAGGATGCAAAGAGAAGAGGTGGCGCGGTTCTGAAAACCGTGCCACATTGGGGTTTAATGGGTGTCAATTTGGAATCTAAACCCATCGATATTTCCCGATCGGGAAATATCGCTTGCATATAACCCGGTTATGGCTGATAATTTCCTGAACGGGAAACTAGGCGAACCATGACATTCATTCGATCACCTCAACAACTCGGCGATGCACTGCGTGTCGCTCGAAAGCAGCTCGGGCTGACGCAGCCCCAGTTGGCTCTAGCGGCAGGGGTGGGTGTGCGTTTCATCGTAGACCTTGAGGCAGGCAAGCCTACCTTACGACTGGAAAATGTGCTGCGGGTCATTGATGCACTGGGTGGTGAGATCCAGTTGAACGGCTTGCCATCTGTCGTGGCCGACGATCAACGTGAAGGTAGTGACCATGGCACATGAGCTGGAAGTCTGGCTTTTCGCCGATCGTGTCGGCACGCTGGCGCTGGTCGATGGCCACTTAGGTTTTTGCTATGCGTCCGGCTGGCTGGAGCAATCAGACGCCGTTGCCTTGTCCGCCTCGCTACCCCTGCAAGCGGAGCCGTTCGACGATCGAAAAACGCGCCCCTTCTTTGCCGGTCTGTTGCCGGAGGGGCAGATGCGTCGCCTAATTGCGCAGCAGTTCCAGGTATCTGGCCAAAACGACTTTGCGCTGCTGGGCCATATCGGCGGCGAATGCGCCGGAGCCGTGACATTCCTTGAGCCGGGGCAGGCTTTGCCTGTGTCAACCCGAAACGATGACGTTCAGTGGCTGAGTGATGAGGGAGTCGTTGCTATTCTGGATGAATTGCCGCGTCGCCCTATGTTGGCCGGCAAAGATGGCTTACGGCTTTCCTTAGCTGGGGTCCAAGACAAACTACCGGTGGTATTCGATGGTGCTCGCATTGGGCTGCCTCTCAATGGCACGCCGAGTTCCCACATCTTGAAACCCGCCATCCACGCAGTTGAAGACAGCGTGATCAACGAAGGGTTTTGCATGACACTGGCCGAGGCCATGCAGCTCAAACCGGCAAAATCAAAAGTTCACTTGGTATTGGATCGCTCGTTCTTGCTGGTTGAGCGCTACGACCGTCTGCTTGATGCCCAAGGACACCGGCAACGCCTCCATCAAGAGGATTTCTGCCAGGCGCTTGGCATCGTGCCGGAAATGAAATACCAAAATGAAGGTGGCCCCGACCTGGCCCAGTGCTTTGATCTGGTGCGCCGTGCGACACGCCCCAGTGCGCCGCAAGTCCTGCGACTGTTCGACTACGTAATCTTCAATGCGCTGATCGGCAATCATGATGCGCACGCCAAGAATTTCTCTCTGCTGTACTCAGACAAGGCCCCCATTCTGGCACCGTTCTACGACACGCTCTCGACGGCGGTATATCCAACACTGACGCCGAAGATGGCGATGAAAATCGGCAGCAAGTACAAGTTCAGCGAAGTCCAGGCGCGGCACTGGGAGCAGTTTGCAGAAGGCGTCGGTTTCACCAAGGCTCAAGCCAAACGACGCATTCTGGAATTGGCAAAATCACTGCCAGCCACTGCGCGCAAACTCCAATCTGACCCTGGACAAAGCTTTGCCGGGAATGCCGTGATTGAGCAAATCAATACCTTGATTGAACAACGCTGCGCCCTGTCGATTCGGCGGCTCACCGATCCCGCCGCCAAAAATGACGTGACCGCCGAACCCTCTGTCTGAACCACCATACGGACGCGAGTTCGATTCCGGGTTTGCAATTCAACCCGAGTTCGCAGCCACTCTACCACCAATAAAGCAACCAATGCATTTCCTGCCAAGATGCTCTCTGGAAAAGGCATTCAGCTGATTTCCGCACCCGCCATCAATGGTTAGCAGGTATTGATGAAACTAGGTTTGATTCGGGTTTCCGTCCCACCACCAATAATTTTTAACACTTGTGTGCGGAATTGGGTCGGTAGATTCCCCCTGTTTCTCCTTACATTTCCCTTCTGATGTCATGTTGTAATTTGTTGCATGCTATTGATACTTGAAATTTTCATATCGCAAAACCGGTATTGGCAACCAGCCCAATGTTACTCATAAATTCAGAATTAGCTTCCCCTTAACTGCAAAAAATAACATGAAATCACTGTGACAAAAATCACTGTACTTAGTGCAATTTCGCGATAGCCTATAAAAAATGTAAGGCGAGACATACTGCAGAAACTCTCTCTTGACCATAAAACTTTATAGGAGAAAGGATAATATGCAATCCAGTATTTCTACTTTTGATCAGGATATTCAGCACAAGAACTCTTCCTCAATAGATGGACCAATAAACGAAGCTGCACAAATGGTTGATTACTCAAAGATAGAGGCTATTGCAAGAATGAAAGCTATTAGTATCCAATCGCTCCTTAGCAAGGGATTTTGTTACCGGCATGATTGGGGAGATTTGTGCGGTCGGTGGAAATTAACACTAAAATGGGTTGCTATCACACCGCGCTCCAAGGTGTTCGCAGCTTTTGTAGAAAACAATGATGAAGGAAGTAAATTTACTGACACGGCAAAATACACGGTTCAGCAGATTACCCCCGCTGATGGTTCAGCGACGATTATGGTCAATCTGAAGAAGAACGCTCCCACTCGATTATATGTTGATTATTTTGTTTGCGGGTAGTCGTTATCTCGATGGGAAACAGCTAATTCTGAGGGAGTGCTTTTGATCAATTTGATGAAAAATGACTAAAAATTCTGAATCACTTATAAATGAATCCAGAATTACAATGCAATAAAAAAACTTATATCAACTTACAAAAGCCATCCTAAAATGGATGATCAAGGATCCTAATCATGAAAATAAACATGAAGTATTTTTTTCTACTGCTATTACTATTGCCAATAATTGCCTCAGGTGAAGCAGAAATCATCGATGTTTATAGATTAGAGCAAAAAGATTATCCGAAAAAACATCAAACTGCGGGCATAAACGATACATTAGTAGTTAAATTCAACAACCTCAATCAGGCAACAGAACTTGGTTTATGCACGCAGATTAAATCGGAAAATTGTAATCCACAGAAGATTAATCTTTATTTCAATGGAAAGAAAATCGCGGAGAAAGATCCAAAAAAAGGATTATTGGGCACAGAGCCAGATACGATTGAATTTGATCTTGAATATGGCTCTGATAAAGATAATGAGCTAGATAAAGAATTAAAGAAAAATTGGGCTAGCTTACTGGGATCACCGCCATTCTTTTCAAATGAATTTTTTAAGCGCCCTGTTTCTATAATGGTGGGGGTGGATACTAGAACCCCTTATGCGTTTAATGAAAAATTTAATTTTCGACGAATTGACACAGAAAAGTTTTGGATATTTATTTTTATTCTTACAATATTCCCAGTGCTCATCATATTCAATTGTAAGAAATCTAAGCAGATACTTAGAGAAGCACTGTCTGACAAATGGCCAGTATCCGCTCCTGGATTAAGAACATGGAGTTTGGGTCGTTGTCAAATGGCATTCTGGTTTGTTCTAGTTTGTATCTCTTTTTTATTCATATGGGTAGTTACTGGTTCCCTTGACACCATTACCGGGAGCGTGCTTGCTTTGATTGGGATCGGTTCAGGTACTGCATTAGGCTCAGCAATGATTGATGTGTCTTGCGATATAGGAGATAAGCAAAAAGAAGCAGTTATTGATTCTCTCAAGGCTGAGAAAAAGAAAATTACTGATGAGATCTCAGAAATTAATAGTAAATTGTCTGAAAAAGAGACTCCTGATAATCAAGGGTTCTTAAATGATATATTAACAGATCGAAAAGGGGTAACTGGTTTTTATCGGATTCAAATGGTCGCATGGACCATAATTTTAGGGGTTATCTATATTTTTTCTGTATGGAGTACCTTAGCAATGCCCACCTTCAGTGACACTTTACTCGCCTTGCAAGGATTAAGCGCGGGTACTTACTTAGGCTTTAAATTCCCTGATAGGAAATTATAACTAGCTATACCTGAGATAGACAACAACAATACAAAGGAGGTAAACCGTGTATAACATTGTGAAGAAATGGGAAAATGCAAAAGTTCGCAAGTTGCTGTATTTAACTTTTTCGACATTCGTGCTTGTCGGATGTGTGAACCCAGCAGCATACCGCGAACCTATCACAAGATTTCAGCAAGCATCGACAGTTGTAATCGAAAGTGCCCGAATTGAGTATGGACTAACTAATAAGAGAGAACGCGATGCGCTAATCGATCGTCTCGTTGCCCAAAGAGCAAAAATTAATCTCAATACTCTCAATGATAAAGAAATGCGTATATTGGGTGGTGATGATCTAGCAGCTCGTATGGCAGCACTAGACGCCTTGGCAAAACAGGGCCAGTTGCTACTCACCCTAGCAAGTAGTGATGCACCAGTTAGGGCCAGAGATGCTGCAAATTCATTAGACGACGCTATTGTGAATCTCTCATCTTCACTTGGAAAAGTACCTTCTGATGAGTTCAAAAACAAAGCCGAAGGCTTTGCCACCATTGCCGCTGAAGTTACTAAGCTCGCTTTGGAGGCCAAGATTAACCAAGCGCTAGATAAAGCTATTACCTTATCTGAGAAAGATGTACTAGCATTAATAAAACTCCTTCGAGAAGACATGATTGTACTCCATGAGCGCCGACGCAGCATACTCAGTAACGCTCGTGTTTCAGCAACGGACAAATACAACGAGGAACTGGCAAAGCATAGTCATAACCCTGAGAAACTACAGAAAGCGGCTTCAGAAATCAAAAAAGTCGAAGATGCCTGGGACAATCTGCCTTTGCTACTCGGCGCCGGACCAGGGCTCGATGCCATGTCGCAAGCCCACCAGAAACTAGTCGACTATGCCAAAAGTTCAAAGAATCCCCAAGACTTAGCTGAACTAGTTGAGGCAACAGATGCTTTCATCACGCGGACCAAGGTGATTGCTGATGCTATCAAAACTATCCGAAAAACAGAGGAGTAACCCCTTATGACAAATAATAAACCCATGACACGTCCTGAACTAATTCGCCTCATAGGCGATGTGTTAACTGAAGTAGATGTATTACGCTCCAATTTTGATCGCGAAACTGAGGAGAGGAAAAACCTCGATAATATTCGCGACGCACTTGATACTTATCAGCGCAAAATAGTTCGCAATGTAATTAATGACAACACGGCTAAGTTTAAAGAGCACGCCACGTCGCTGAAAAAAATCAATGAAGATTTACGTCAAACCATTGAAGACATCAATAAGATTGCCAAGACATTGGAGACGCTGGTTGAATTTGTTAAGGTTGTTCAGAAAGCTGCGGAATTGATGCCGTAACCTAATAGCAAAACAGGTAAATCAAGAGTCAGAACACTGGGGTTACCAACCGAACTATGCTTCGTTGATAACCCCAGCCCGCATGTGCAACAATCATGCCCAATCTGGAGATTCAACCTAAAGCTAGAAAAAATTCATCAAATAATTGATGAGCTCATTACCACCCAACCCACTTAAAGGTAGCAGAAAAGCCTGAATAGCCGGGCGTTGGGTGAAGCTAGCATATACCCCTTTCTTAGTTGTATTAATGGAATTAATTAATTGATTAATAGGTTCAATTTGATCAGGTTTAGGATCGTGTGAAAGCGCAATCTGGCATTGATTTAATAAATCATCTCGCAGTTTGACGGCATTTGAACGAACTAAATAAAATGTAAATAGCACGTAGGAAATAGCTACAAAACTCAGCAATATAAGTGGAAAAGGAAAATCCAGCTTCTCAAATAATTCATTTCGCGCTATAACCAAAAAAAAGACCATCGCAAAAGGCAGAAAAATCAATTTCCCTATGCGTTCACTCAAAGCAGCAATAAATTGAAAATTTAAATAGCTAAATTGTAATTTTTTATTCACTTTCTGCGGAAAGCTAAAATTTAGTTGCTCAACAATTAGCTTAATTCTTTCTTTACCCCAATGAACGTTGCCCTTTCTAAATAATTCTATTATTTGAACAATTATCTTCGCTTCATACCCTACCCAAAAAACCGAGATCCAGAGAATAAGAATGCTAGGCAATAAAAGTATTATATGGTTTATAAATGTTGCATACGCTCCTCTGTGTGGGAAAGTAGGAAATCCCCAGACATAAAAAAGTATGCCTGCAAATAAAATCATAAGAATGGTAGAAAGCACAATCCAGTAAACCATTGCTTTGCATTTTGTAGCTTGGATATATATATCCCAAATTTGCTTTATTTGAGTGTATTGTGTGAAATCTATATGTGGACCATCCCTAATGGCTTCCCATGTGCTTCTCGTGAAGCTGGTGGGGTCAGTTTCAGCTGGGAGTACTTTCTTCAGCTCGAATTTCTGTGTTATGGCGTCCATCTGGTCACGCATAGCTTCTTTAAACATGAAGAACATCATAATAACAACGCATAATCCAAGACAGCGAATAAGAAGCACGGGCCAGATACTTACTCCTTCAAATAGCAAAATGGGTTCTTTAGCTTCGACGAATAAGTAATATGTGATTGTTACCCCTAGCAATGCAAAAACAGCAAAGCAAATCAGTAGATGAAATATTTTTTTGTGGAGTTCTTTAGGGTTGGTAATAGAAATCCAAAAACAAAGAACGGTTCCTATTACTAGCAATATCAAGATATTTAGGTATTTTATTTCCGATAGAAACGTAAATTTCAACTTATTGATTAATAGATCATTTATTTCTGTAAAAATGCTATTATGGTTATTTCCCAATAACCCCGCGATAATATTCCTTAATCTTTTTTCTTTCTCTGTATCACTAAGATGAATATAAGAACACTGAGAAAGATGTTTTAGTGTGCAATGATTATTTTCTACCCGATAGCTTTCAATATTTTCTTTGCCGGAGAAATGATTCTGAAGAGTAACTCTTGTTGGTGATCGAGGAATCGCTATCGCATCAGAGTTTCCGATTTCAAAAACCCGGGGCTGTAGCCAATTGACTAGTTTTTTTTGCCATTCCTCGTTCGTTTGTAACGCTAGCAAGGTTGAAAAATATAATGAAGTTTGATAACCATCTCTGAAAGGTGGCGCAGCTAATTGCAATTCAGGTCGTAAAGTCAACCCAAAATTTGAAGCTACGATCAGATTCCGTGTCCATTTCTTCTCTTCAGGATGAAGAAAGCGAGCATCTAAGTCTGTAGTGAAAAAAATCTTATTGCCCAAACCCCTGTTTAGTGCTCTTAGAATAAGTAATTTATCGTAAACATCATTACCAATGATGCCAATTGCTTTAACTTTTCGAATCGAATCTAAATTATTTATTTCTCGAATCAAACGCAATAAATAGTCATATTGATCTGTCCCTTCAGCATAGTCAAATGTGGAAGCATCAAAATAATCTCTTAGACTCTTTGGTGTATGGCCACTGTTGCTTTTATTACTCGGAGTATCTTTTTTATTATCGGTACTGGGTGCCTGCCCATCTATCCCGCGCATGTAATTATATCGATGAACCACCCTAGTGCAATCATGGCTAAAGCCAGATTCGATGTGATTAGTCAGCGGTAACGCATAGTCAGAATCGATTTCACTAATTAATATCAGTTCATCTTCACAATCATTTATTCCTCGTTCATGTAGCTCCCAAACTAAAGTAGCTGCCAGTAGCATATCCGTACCAATTGTACGAATAATAGGAAGGATTGGTGTCTTGATTTCTTCATCTAACTTTTCAGCAAATGAGGTTGTCTTGTCATTATGCTTATCATCAAATGAATTGGTTGCAAAAGGAGAAATTAAAAGGGGTTTTGGTCCCTCACTAGTAGTAGTTTTTTCATTTTCCAGTTCATTATAGATACCCTTCAATTTGCCTGATTGAATAGGCCCAATAAATTTTGGAGCATATTTGATTTTGGAATTAATAGGAGAATCTAGAAAAAAGCGAATACTTTCTGAAGATGCTAAATCCTCCCGTAGCCACACGACAAGTGTTCTTGCTAATTTTTCTATTTCAGAACAATGCGATGAGGAATGACCGAAATCATACAATTCATAAGGGATGAGTATCAGTTGTTCATTAAAACTAGATTTAAAGAATTGTAAATCACCTGAATGTTCAGGCACTAGACAGGAGGAAAATAATGCTGAGATAACAGCATAGCGGAATCGACGGCGTAGTTCAGCATCTTCAATAAACCCGCCTTCAGGGAGAAAGATATACAACACATTAAATGTATTGCTTCCCTCGTCCTGCATTGCTAATTTTTCGAGAAGATCAGTAGTTACAGTTCGTAGAATATTTTTTTCAGTAACTGGTTTGAAACTTTTTGTCTCTTTCTCTTTGTTAATCGTAGCTTCGTATCGAGCAGCCACGGCCAGGGGATCTTCCCATAATCTGTCATTTGTTCCGATTTTTGGGGAATGCTTAGTCCACTCCTTTTCACTGGGACGTGAGCTTTTTAAGTAATCAATATTTGGAATTACACCAACAGCAGTGAGAAATATCAGGATTATCGGCCAAAAATTTAGTGATGAACCATTATTACTACTATCTTCCTGATTGTTCATTTATTCCTGCCTTGAATACCAATTACAGTTTATGCAAGTTGCTTGACTTTATCGATCAAGTATTTTGAGCAGCAATTCTTCCTGGGAAGTCAGTTAGCTAATATTACTTTCGCTGATGACCTAGTCATAGCTGTCTAACAGCTTCAATTGCATCAACTATATTGATTTTCCCCATACCATAACGCTCATCCCATCCTGTATTATTCGAGTGTGGCTGATGTGCCGTATCAGTCAAAATTTTACGAATTTGATCAATCGTGAGATCTTTACCTATGTTCTTTGCCTCCGCTAGCATGAGTGCTATCGCTCCCGTAACAACGGCTGTAGCCATACTGGTGCCGGACCTTTCAAAAGGTTTCGGAGGGGACAAGGACTCAGCCGCACTTATTTTTCCAGGAGCAGATATTTCAGGTTTTTCACGACTGTCCCTCGTTGGTCCAGCACTTGAGTATTTTAATAATTCTTGCTCTGATCCCTTAGCATCGAAAGCGCCGACTACTATACTTTTCTTACTACACGCAATTGAGCTAAGTGTATAGTTATTGTCGGGATTTAAAAACTCAGAAGAACTTCTAGAAAAATTTTCTTCTATCCATGCATGAAATTTACCATTAGTGATAGCAATACCGTGTAGACGAAACTTAATATTTCGCAAGCTTGTTTTTCTCAAATAAATATTAATATTATTATCAAAATTATTAGGATCATGTTTACGATGAATAGCGACGATGGTCTGACTGGAGAAACTTTTAGGACCAGTATCCAAGCTTATATCACCATAAGAATTATCCCTATCATCTAATATCTCCAGCTTAAACTCATCTTTTCCGCTATACCAAATTTCTATTTCCTCTTCACTGGAAGAACTTTTCTTCCAAATGAGATCAATATACCCCCCCGTGGGAACAAATCCACTGGCATGTTTACTATTTTCATACCCGTTACCAGCAGCAACGACTACGGCTCTATTCGGTATTTGTGTAAAGCTATCTAACCCTTGTTCAACTAAAGATGAACCATCATGAGGGCCACCGGTGCTACCCAAACTGATGTTAACCACACAGGGTATTGTGGCTGCTTCTTTAAATATAAATTCGATGGCGTTTAGAAGATTAGTTGAATCACCATAAAAAGAAGATCCTCCGGTGTTATTATCTCCAATTACCGCTTCGCCTGATCTAGGAATATCGGATTGGGAAGATTCCACAAAAATTATACTGGCTTCAGGGGCGATTCCCCGAGTCTTGGTACCCAGACCGTTACCACAGGCAATATCCATGACAGGAGTTCCGTGACTTCCCTCCTTGGGTTTGTAACCTAATGCTTTATATTGATCATTCGATTCCAAAGCTCTGTTAATATCTGCTTCTCTATATATTTGACCATTGCGCTGATTCCATAGTGCTAGAATGCGAGTACTGCCATCTTCTTTACGAAAATTCGAATGCACGAAATCACAACCCGTATCGATAATCCCGATAATAACCCCCCTTCCGCTTTGTGCTTGTACTGAAGAAGGTAAGAAATTATTTCCTAGACCTTCATTAATTACTGGATTCGAGAAAGGCTTTAATGTTCTAGAAGCTTTTAGGCTTTTAACATAAGGTAATTTTCGTAGAGCTTGGGCCCTATCTAAGGGTATTATTGCGGTAACAATATAGTGTCCGTCTTCAGTCTGCCCAATAGGATTAAATATCTTTTCTAAACTAGACTTCGAACAATTCCCTTTTGAGATTTCTGCTTTTAACTCTTTAATATTAGTTTCATCTGAGAGCTTAGCTATTATTGAAATTTTTTTCTGAATCTTAGGATCTTTTTTTGATTTGTGCTTTATTGGATATTTTTTTAATCCCAACCATAAATAATATTGTATTCGTGGATCAATCATCTCCTAGACTATCCTTATTTGCAATTCTTTAAATTTTGCTAAGCTCTCAGATACTATAAAAATTTGAAATGAATTAATGTGGATTACAGACCCATTCCACATCACCACCCCCATAGTCCACAAGCCTACATACGTGGCCTAGTACGGGAGGATCAGCCGGGTCAAGTTTCTCAATTGTTAAAGTTATGTGATTCCCATCACTATTCAGAAATGCAACACAATGATTACTACTATCATCTCGGTCGACAACGAGGAATGATATTCTCTGCGCGCCTAATGCTTGTTTGAAAGTTTCTACAAGACTAGATGGAATATCAATAGTTCTGTTAGGCCTATTATTAGTAAGCTGTAAATCGTAACTTACTGCTTGGTTTTGTGATTCAATGGGTAATTCTATTGATTTCATCATGAACTTCTCCTTTGGTTAAAAATTTAATGTCAATCTCAACAGCATTGTTCTTGCCGGTAAGAATCTTGGTAGTACAGCTTCTGCAGTTGAAAAATTAGCATTTCTATATAAAAATTGCTCATCAAGTAAATTTCTAGCTTCAATACTGACCATCCCTCTTCGCTTTGGCAACCGAAAACCCACGACTGCATCAACTAGAAAGAAACCATCTCTGCCCTCATTGTCTCGCTTACTTCCTGGATAAATTGGGCTAGGTATGTCTCGATCCAGCTTCTGACTAACATAGGTTCCAATCAGGCTAGAGAATAAGCCTTGTGTTCCAAAATAACTAAAACTTACTGGAGCACTCAGTGTATCAATCTGATGGGGTTCGGTACTCAGTTTCGCCCTAGAAAATTGCTCAAGCTGGGCCTCTCCTCTTAATACCCACTGATTACTCATTGGCCAGTACAAATAGGTTCGATACAAATTTTCTTTTTGCTCATTATCAGAGAGATTTACAATAGGAACTGATAGATCCCTCCTAGAGATTTCTCCTCCCCAATAAATCGTCTTGGCAAAATGAGTATCAATGCCTAAACCCATTCTTCTTGAACGTGTCCCATTTATGTCATCAAAGAACTGATTAAATCCAGCCACCTGGGTCGGTTCAATTGTTTGATTTGCAACCAATGATGACTTTACTGTTTCGATCCAAGCGATACGTAATCTGATATTGTCAAGAATATCCCATTGAAGTCCAAATTTGGGATTGACTCTGTTGCCAGAATCAGTTGAACTATTAGAATAAGAATCGTAGCTTAAGCCAAATGTCACGTTTACATTTGAACGCAAATTGTAATTAGAATAAACGTAGCCATTAACCCTTTCTTTCTGAAATTCTTGACTACAGTTGATTGGGTTAGCAGCACATGGCCCCACAGTATTATCAGCTATCTTCTTAAGAGAACGATCCCTAGAAAAATCAATTTGGTAAATACCCCCGCCCATCACTAGATTAACGTGATCACCGCGATATTGGTATTGCGCTTCGGTTTGGTAACCTTGATCATGCAAAGCAAGAATATTATTTGCATGATCAAGGTTACCAAACCGAAGCGCAATACCAATATCGCGGTGATCACGTTAATCTAGTGATGGGCGGGGGTATTTACCAAATTGATTTTTCTAGGGATCGTTCTCTTAAGAAGATAGCTGATAATAC
>SSFW01000171.1 GCA_008015595.1 Nitrosomonas sp.
AACGCCTTGTATGTCTCGTCCGGTACCGTCGAAATGTTCGCTTGCAATACCCCAGCAAACATCACCCCAGCTACCAGCATCATTCCCCTCTTCCATCCCAGGCTCTTCATCTATTCTCTCCTCCTTTTCTTAACTCTTCCCGTTACTTCCTGTTCGATTTTATTTCAATCCAAAGCCTACTTGCTTATACGCTCTTCTGTCAAGATGAAGGCGCGTAATCACCCCGGTAATTTTTAAGATTATCCATAACTATTTATTTATCCTCGAGTTTCTGTGTTGCTGGAATGATTCTCTTTTTACTTGAAAACTTCTTTTTCCACCGAGGTTGGATAATTCGCATTCCATGCACTTGCTTAACCGCTTGCAAAAAATAAACCCCTCCTGAAATGGGCCACCATCTATCGCCAGCAGCTTCCATAAAACAGAAACGCTTAAGCCACTTTTCCTTCCTAAAAGGGGGTACATAACAGCCAAGCCGTCCGCCCACAATCTCGAATCCGAGTAACTTTAACCAATCTTTGAGTCGAGCCAAACCTACAAAATCACCACACCAAGGAAATTCATTTTTTAATGATTTGAAATAACGTGGCGTTCCCCATAAACTGATCGGATTAAAACCACTAATGACGATATGACCTTCTGGGATCAAAACGCGGTAAGCTTCACGTAATATTTGATGGGGTTGGGGACTAAATTCCAGCACATGGGGTAACACCGTCAAATCCATACTGCCACTCTCGATCGGTAAGAATGTCGGTAACGCCTGTAACGAAACACCCGAGCTCATTCCCACATTAAATTTGAAAGGAATACGATTTAGGCGCAGAAAATCAAACTGCGGACATCCAATTTGTAATGCGTTATAGCCAAAAATATTTGCAACGGCATGATCAAAATACTGTTGTTCTTGTTCTAATAAGTATTGACCTAGACAAGTATCAAACCACTGCTGCATTCTCTCCGCATGTCCCGAAAAAGTTGTGATACTGTTAAATGTCTTCATTCTTTACCTTTGATACCACTTACCGTTCATTAGGAAAATCATGATAAAAATCAATCCTATCCATGCGTTTAAAGATAACTATATCTGGATAATTCATAACGAGAAGTATGCTGTGATTATCGATCCAGGAATAGCTACTCCTGTTATCGAGTATATTAGACAATACCATCTTAAATTGATTGCCATCTTAATTACACACCACCATCATGACCATACTGGTGGTAACTTAGAGTTGTCTCAATTATTTAGGGTTCAAATTTATGGTCCCCTAAAAGAAACGATACCCGGAATGACCGATGGTCTTGAAGAAGGTAATATTATTAGTCTTCCCGAGTTATCACTCAATTTAACCGTATTAGACATACCGGGCCATACGGCTGGTCATATTGCCTATTACGACTCAAATCACTTGTTTTGTGGCGATACGCTGTTTTCTTGTGGTTGTGGGCGAATATTCGAAGGAACGGCCCAACAAATGTATCATTCATTAAAAAAAATCACCGCTTTACCTGACCAGACTCAGGTTTATTGCACACACGAATATACGCTTTCAAATATTCATTTCGCAACTGAAATCGATCCCACCAACTCATTACTTACTGAATACGCAAACAAAGTTAGAATGCTCCGCGCTAATAACAAGCCTACCATCCCAACGACCCTGGCAATCGAAAAATCGATCAACCCCTTCTTAAGATGCGAACACCCAGCGATTATTAACGCTGCAAACCAGCATGCAGAAACACAATTATCCGATGCAATCAGCGTGTTTTCTGAAATTCGTAAATGGAAAGATCATTATCAACCCAATGTTCATTGATAATTAATTTGCAATCATTCGACTCAGATTCAAAGCAATCAACACTTCTAGTTAATCCACCTCCAATCAATTACTCAAAAAGCAGGCTTTCACAGGCCTAATTCAAAATCAAAACCTGCCCGAATTTTCCGCTTTGATTTAATTAATGCTTGAAATACTCAAGCCAACTTGAATTGCATTGCAGGAGAAACCGTGACATCTCCGCAATAATACCCCGCTAAAACAATGGAAATGCCTTATCTCAAGCCATATTACTGAAATCGACTATTGGCTTATTAAAACTGAACATCGAATTGGGTAACTTGATTCACTGACATCAACCATAGGAAAGGTAATGAAAAAAATTATTCTTGTCATCTTGCTATTAATCAGCCACTCAGTATCAGCCAAATGGATTTTTGTGGGTGGAAGTGACGGTCAGAATAGTTTCAATCTTTACACCAACCCGACCATGCTACGCCGTACTAGCCATATCGCTCAGATGTGGTACCTAAAAGATAATCTTTCCACTCAGTATGGGTATATGGGGGCTCAATATTTATCGAGCTTGTCGCTGGGGGAATATGATTGCATAAATCTCAAATTTCGAGTCATCGCTATTTCATATCACAGTAAGAATATGGCAGATGGAGAAACGATTCATCTCGACACCAACCCTACTGATTGGTCAGTCATTTCACCCGGTAGTATTGGTAAAGCGTTATTTGATATTGCTTGTAACTTTAAAACAACGACCTAAGTCCACTGATCGTATTTATTAAGTCTCAGAAAAAAGGTACTGATTTGCGCGCAACCAGTACCCTGTCTCAAAAAGAATGTAATCCGTAAGCTATTTGGCAATCAAGGTTGCTTCAATTTCTGCAAAGGTTTTTGCGATTTCTTTCACTGCAATCGGTGAACCTAGTTGTTTTTCAATTTGTGTCAAAGAAAATATTCCACAAATCAATAAGTTATCGTCTGGATCTCGTTCCAGCACTAAAGTATGTTGCCGCCCCGCTTCACACAAGCTTGCAATCACATGCCCTACTTTAGCATGTTGGACATCCTCAATCGTAATTGCTTCCAATTCATTTAAGAGCGTCATAATATCGGATACGACGATATCTTGATGTTTAACATTTCTTTCCCGTATAAAACGTAATGGCTTTTCTCCTAGAATATCTGTCGCAGTAATGACGCCTTGGAGATTCTGATCTGTTCCTAAAACAAATAATGACCGCACTCCCCTTTGTTTCATATATAAATTAGCAAACTCAATGGTAGTATACGGCTCTATAACTGCAACATGGCTATGTCTTAAATCAGTCATGATATCGAGTGCAGGTGATTCAAGTGTTACAGATTTGGGTGAGGCGGGATGTGATACTCGAATTGCACCTACTAAACGCTGAGTTGGAAGTACATGATATTCACTCATAACAATCCTCCTGTTGAATTTAAAGGTTTAATATTTAAGGGAAAAACCAAACATTCAATCAATTGCTCGGTTACTCTACGCCGAACAAATTAGCAGGTCAATATTCCATTTTCAAATTGACGCAACAAATCAAGCACCTGATTTTTTAGCTTATCTCGAATCACAATGAGTCGCTAAGTCATCAGGTATAATAAGCTTCCTCACGCCAGATAATTTTTTTCATGCTATGACTCATCTTCGTTCTACATTACTCGAAAACTTACTAACCCAACGTATCTTATTGCTTGATGGCGCAATGGGTACCATGATTCAGAGCTACAAATTAACTGAAGCAGATTATCGTGGAACACGTTTCGCAGATTACCCCCATGATCTCAAAGGGAATAATGATTTACTGACGCTGACGCGACCTGACATTATTCGCTCAATCCACAGCGCTTACCTTGAGGCTGGCGCCGATATCATCGAAACCAATACATTTAATTCAAATGCACCCTCCATGGCTGATTATCATATGGAGCAATTGGTTTATGAACTTAATGTTGCTGGTGCAAGATTAGCGCGTGAAGAAGCTTCAGCGTTTGAGCGTAGAAATCCCGAGCACCCTCGTTTTGTCGCAGGTGTCATTGGGCCGACGACCAAAACGGCATCGATTTCACCCGATGTCAATGACCCGGGTTTTCGTTCAATTACTTTCGATCAATTAGTAAAAGACTATTCGGAATCTATTCGGGGGTTGGTAGATGGTGGCGTCGATATTCTTCTGGTTGAAACAATTTTCGACACGCTAAATGCCAAAGCAGCGTTATTTGCGATCGATCAATTCTTTGAGCAGCACCACATTCGACTCCCGATCATGATCTCCGTAACCATTACCGATGCATCGGGCCGCAATCTCTCTGGACAAACACCTGAGGCGTTCTGGAATGCGGTACAGCATGCCCAACCATTATCGGTGGGTATCAACTGCGCATTGGGCGCTGAACTAATGCGCCCTTATGTGGAAGAACTTTCCAATGTTGCCAATGTTTATACGAGTACCCATCCTAATGCAGGGCTTCCTAATCCATTATCTGAAACAGGCTATGACGAATCGC
Source organism: Nitrosomonas sp. (assembly GCA_008015595.1). GTDB lineage: Bacteria > Pseudomonadota > Gammaproteobacteria > Burkholderiales > Nitrosomonadaceae > Nitrosomonas. The sequence continues at coordinate 4,338 of SSFW01000171.1, forward strand.
CCGAATATACGGCGAGCTTGATCAAAGAATTCGCCCAATCTGGGTTTGTTAATATCGTGGGGGGGTGCTGCGGCACCACACCTGCCCATATTCAAGCGATTGCTAAAGCAGTGGAACATATTCCACCCAGAAAAATACCCGATCTCCCTAAAAAGTTACGCTTATCCGGCTTGGAACCGCTCAATATCGGCGATGACTCACTTTTCGTCAATGTCGGTGAGCGTACGAACGTAACAGGATCAAGGGCATTCGCGCGACTCATCTTAAACGATAACTACAATGAGGCACTCAATATCGCCCGAAATCAGGTCGAGAATGGCGCTCAAGTGATTGATATCAACATGGATGAGGCTATGCTGGATTCCCAAAAAGCAATGGTGACATTCCTCAATCTGATAGCAGCCGAACCTGATATCAGCCGGGTACCGATCATGATTGACTCCAGCAAATGGTCAGTCATCGAAGCTGGCTTGAAATGTATTCAAGGCAAGGCGATCATCAATTCAATTAGTTTAAAAGAGGGTGAAGCAGAATTTATCCAACATGCCCGATTAGCAAAACGTTATGGTGCTGCCGTGATTGTCATGGCTTTTGATGAGAAAGGACAAGCCGATACGAAAGCACGCAAAATTGAAATTTGTACGCGATGCTATCGAATTTTAGTTGATCGAGTTGGATTCTCTCCTGAAGACATTATCTTTGATCCCAATATTTTCGCAGTTGCTACCGGAATCGATGAACACAACAACTATGCGCTTGATTTCATTGAAGCAACCCAAGCAATAAAACAATCCCTACCCTACGTCAAGGTAAGTGGTGGCGTTTCCAATGTCTCATTCTCATTTCGGGGAAATGAACCGATTCGAGAAGCAATCCATACAGCATTTCTATATCACGCAATCCAAGCAGGAATGACCATGGGTATTGTCAACGCAGGTCAACTTGGCGTTTACTCGGATATCCCCAAAGAACTATTAGAAGAAGTAGAAGACGTACTACTCAACCGACGTCCTGATGCAACCGAACGACTCGTTAGTTTTGCAGAAAACTTCAAGGGGCAAAAAAAAGAGCAAATCGAGGATCTTTCTTGGCGCAATGAGCCCGTTCGTCAACGCTTAGCACATGCCCTGGTTAAGGGTATCAGTACTTACATTGAAGAAGATACTGAAATCGTTAGACAAGAAATTGCTGATAAAGGAGGACGCCCCATCGAAGTCATCGAAGGCCCTCTCATGGAAGGCATGAATGTCGTGGGCGACTTATTTGGCGCTGGAAAAATGTTCTTGCCGCAAGTTGTTAAATCAGCACGAGTCATGAAACAAGCGGTTGCGTATTTACTCCCCTATATTGAAGCTGAGAAAAAAAGTTCGGGTGATAATCGCCCTAAAGGAAAGATTGTCATTGCAACGGTCAAAGGCGATGTCCATGATATCGGGAAAAATATCGTAACCGTCGTACTGCAGTGCAATAACTACGAAGTAATCAATATGGGCGTTATGGTTCCCAGTGCCCAGATCTTGGAAACCGCACGTCGGGAAAACGCTGATATCATCGGCTTATCTGGACTCATTACCCCTTCGCTCGAAGAAATGGCGCATGTTGCCAAAGAGATGGAGCGCGAAGGCTTTAAAATTCCACTCTTGATTGGAGGAGCAACAACTTCTCGGGTTCATACTGCCGTTAAAATCGCTCCCCATTACAGCGGGGTAACCGTCTGGGTACCCGATGCCAGTCGAGCCGTGGGCGTATGTAGTCAATTGATGTCCCAAGATCAGCAAGTTGCCTATAAAGCTGAAGTTAAGGCGGAACAGGAAAAAATCCGAGCACAACAGAAAAACAAAAAAGGCCCAGCTCAACTGCTTACACTCGAAGAAGCGCGCAACAATGCTTTTAAAACAGACTGGCGTAGTTATGCTCCGCCCAGCCCAAGCTTTATCGGGATTAGAACCTTAAATCACTACCCCCTCGAATCATTGGTTCCCTATATCGATTGGACACCTTTTTTCCAAGCCTGGGAATTATCAGGTCGCTATCCTGCCATCTTAGATGACGAAGTCGTCGGTGAAGCCGCTAAAAATTTATACCGCGATGCACAAGCCATGCTGAAAAAAATTACGGATCAAAAATGGTTGACGGCTAACGCAGTTATAGGATTGTTTCCTGCTAATTGTGTCAATTTCGATGATATCGAAATTTATGCCGATCGCTCGCGTAATAAAGTGCTCATGACTTACCATACGCTACGCCAGCAAACGATCAAACCGGCAGGCCGTCCTAATTTGGCACTAGCCGATTTTATCGCTCCCAAAGAAACCGGTATTATTGACACAATTGGCTTATTTGCCGTCAGTGCTGGTTTCGGTATCGATGAACGGGTTAAAGCCTTTGAAGCAGCCCATGATGATTACAGTGCCATTATGCTCAAAGCCCTGGCAGACCGCCTAGCAGAAGCATTTGCTGAACATATGCACGCTCGAGTCCGACGAGAATTCTGGGGATATGTAAAGGATGAATCACTCAACAATGAGCAACTCATTGATGAAGCCTATCAAGGAATCCGGCCCGCACCGGGTTATCCTGCTTGCCCTGATCATACGGAAAAAGGACCATTATTTAACTTACTTGAAGCGGAGAAGCGAACCGGTATTATCGTTACGGAGTCTTTCGCGATGGTTCCAACTGCAGCGGTTTCTGGTTTTTATTTCGCGCACCCTGAATCAGACTATTTCGCCGTTGGAAAAATAGGAAAAGACCAAGTAGAAGACTATGCAAGACGAAAAGGCTGGTCGCTTAGCGAAGCTGAGAGATGGCTCGCGCCAATCCTAGGTTATGAACGATAAAATCGAGTATGGATACACTCAAGGTTCAAATCCGTACATTCATTTTATCCATGCCAAAGCTGCTTAATTTCGTGAGCACGCGACCTGCCATATTTTTCAAGGGCACGACTTCATCCGTTGCGCCCACCTCAATGGCAGCTCTGGGCATCCCGAATACCACGCAGCTCGCTTCATCCTGGGCAAAGTTATAAGCGCCTGCTTTACGCATTTCCAGCATCCCGGCAGCTCCATCTTTGCCCATGCCTGTTAGAATGACTCCAATCGCATTTTTGCCAGCATACGTAGCCGCTGAGCGAAACAAGACATCTACCGAAGGCCGATGACGATTCACAGGTTCCGATTGGCTGAGCTCCGTCACATAATTTGCGCCGCTGCGCTTTAGTAATAAATGAGAATGACCAGGCGCAATAAAAGCATGCCCTGGCAGAATTCTCTCACCCCCCTGAGCTTCTTTAACTGAAATCTTGCAAAGATTATCCAAACGACTTGCAAACGATTTAGTAAACGCTTCGGGCATATGTTGGGCAATCAATATACCGGGTGTATCCGGTGGTAAATTCACTAAGAAATCTTTTAATGCTTCAGTTCCCCCGGTAGAAGAACCTATGATAATTAACTTTTCCGTCGAATAGATGCGATTAGCCCCAAAGGCAGAAGAAACTATTTGATTTGTGTCAGTCGATACAGGGGTTGGTTTTTTTATTTGTACTGAAGCCGCCATGCGAATTTTACGTGCGATTTCTTCACGGTATAGCTGTAGCTCACTCGCGACATCAACTTTCGGTTTGGAAACAAAATCGACGGCTCCCAGCGCTAATGCTTCCATAGTTGCTTCAGCGCTCTTTTCGGTCAATGTAGAGATCATGATAACGGGCATTGGCCGTAGGCGCATCAATTTTTCCAGAAACTCGAGGCCATCCATCTTAGGCATTTCGATATCCAGTGTTAAAACATCTGGATTTAATCGACGAATCATTTCACGAGCGATCAGTGGATCGGGCGCCGTACCTATCACCTCCATATCTTCCTGGCTATTAATGATGCTAGAAAGTAGGTTACGAACTAAAGCAGAATCATCAATTATCAATACACTAATCTTTTTTTTCATGATGCCCTTTCTGGAAAAGTTACTTCATTACAAAATGAAGTTCATTCATTTTTTCTTTTTTTAACTCATCACTGAACGAGTCAATGCAAATCCTTGCTTAATTTCTGCTAAATGACTCCTCTCTCGCTCAAAAATCGTATTATTTTTAACATGTAACTTTTTGACCAACGCACGACCTGTTTTGGGAAAAAAGTAAATCTTTCGTGGAAAAACATCGGTTAAATCGTGTGCAACAATGGGTATTCCTTTATGTTGAAGATAATCAAGGGTAAATTCCGCATTACGCTCACCAATACTGGTTACCGCAAAACCAGGCAATACGTTACCCCCCCCAAATACTTTTGCTTTCAAGTTCTCTTTACGCGCACCGAGCTTTAGTAACTGTTCGATGAGCAATGACATTGCGAAATCCCCATAACGCGCTGAAGATCCACTATTTTCATCGCCTGGCAACATGAAATGATTCATTCCGCCAATTCTCAATAAACTATCCCAAATACAAGCCGCCACACAGGAACCTAACACCGTTACTAATAATATGTCCTTCTGCGTAACGTAATACTCACCCGGCAATAGTTTTACCGCATCAATCTGATGAATGGGATCATAATAGGCGGTTGTAGCAAGGTGATCGCTATCGATAGTGCTCATCGTGAATGTTTATTTATCAACTCATAAACCGTTTTGCCCAGCAGTTTGAATGGATTCTCGCCATATTGAAAACTCTCTGAATGACCTACAAACAATAATCCATCCGTAGCGAGCAACGGTGCAAATTTATCCAGTAATTGGTGTTGGGTTGGCTTATCAAAATAAATCATGACATTGCGACAAAATATCGCATCGAAAGGTCCTTTAAGCGGCCAAGATCGGTCTAATAAATTAAGCTGTTTAAATGCTACTAAATTTCTTAGCTCAGGGCGGATACGGGCAAAAGCAGCATTCGACCCTTTTCCTTTAAGGAAGAAACGCTTCAATCGGGCATCAGAAAAATTTTCCAGTTGATTCATGGAATAAATTCCTGTTTGGGCAGTTGCTAATACATTGGTATCAATATCAGTTGCTAGAATACGTACCGGTGGCGTATAAGTATCAAATGCCTCCACAGCAGTCATCGCAAGCGAATAAGGTTCTTCCCCTGTTGATGAAGCACTGCACCAAATTTTAATCGTCTGCCCTGGTTTTCTTCGTTTAAGATGCTCAGCCAGCATCTCAAAGTGGTGTGCTTCTCGGAAAAACGAAGTTAGATTTGTCGTCAATGCGTTGATAAAATTTTCCCACTCAACGCTATCGCTATTTTCCTCCAACATCGTTAAATAATCTTTAAATTGGCTATAGCCCATTTCTCGTAGTCGTCTAACCAAGCGGGTATAAACCATATTACTGCGACTCGGTGCCAGTGCAATTCCGGCACGCTGATAAATTAACCGCTTAACACAAGCAAAATCCTGATTTGTAAAATCATACTCACGCATTGGTTGATCTATAACCGGATCGAGATTCATATAAGCAGTCGTTGCTAGGTTAAATAAATGATATGACGCTACTTTGGGTGGCAATTACCTTCGTTTAAGTTGCTGCCACGGTATCTTCAATTGAGTTAGTCGCTAATTTTGCTGATAGTGGAAGCCGCTGTACATTCGTCGCTCGATGAGGGCCTCTACGCTCGATTTGCCCAGACTCAGTCTCAGCCTCAGCAATCAATGAAATTGATGAATTGGTTCTGAACACGGCAACGAGTTTGGTGAGTTCATTTGCCAATTCATACATAGACTCCGATGCAGCAGCGCCTTCTTCAACTAAAGCCGTATTCTGTTGGGTAATCTCATCCATTTGAGTAATCGTTGCATTGACTTTTTCAATACCCTCGCTTTGTTCTTGAGAAGCTGCTGATATCTCAGCCATGATGTCAGTCACACGCTTTACTGACATTACGATCTCATCCATGGTTCTCCCGGCCTGATCAACCAACTGGGTGCCATTTTCCACTTTGTTCACCGAGTCACCAATTAAAGATTTGATCTCTTTCGCAGCGGCGGCTGAACGTTGGGCTAAAGTACGCACTTCCGTTGCAACGACTGCGAATCCCCGACCTTGTTCACCCGCTCTGGCCGCTTCTACGGCAGCATTCAATGCCAAAATATTGGTTTGGAACGCAATGCCATCGATCACACCAATAATGTCAACAATTTTCTTCGAGCTTTCATTGATTGAACTCATGGTTTCTACTACCTGCCCCACCACCTCCCCTCCTTTGATTGCCACATCAGATGCCGATACCGCGAGCTGATTGGCTTGCTTTGCATTCTCCGCATTTTGTTTTACGGTTGCGGTCAACTCCTCCATACTAGAGGCAGTATTATCGAGACTGATGGATTGTTGTTCTGTCCGTTGCGATAAGTCAGTATTACCCTGTGCAATCTCATGGGAGGTGATATTGATCGAATCAGCCGATTCCTTGATTTGTCGAATAATGTCCGTCAGTTGTTGAACCGTCGCATTTGCATCAGTTTTCAATTTTTCAAACATCCCTTTATATTGCCGGGTAATGGTTTGAGTCAAATCACCTTTAGCCATCGCACCTAGCATCCGTGCAATATCGGTTAACCCTTTCTCATTATTTTCGAGTAATTGATTAATATTTCTGGCTAATTGCTCAAAGAAACCATTTTTACTTTTTGTTTCTAGGCGCTTGCTAAAATCACCCTCGCTCGCTGATTTTACAATCTGGGCTACTTCATCTTCCACAGCCGCCTCAGCTGTCCGATCAAGCCACTCGATGGAGGTTCCTAGCCGGGACCCGTTGTCATCGAATACGGGAGTAAGCGTCAATACAAAAATGTTGCTACCGATTTTCAATAATTGCTTGGTTGATTTATTAATTTCAGAAAGATCAAGTTTTTCATTAAAAATGGTAAATGATTGGCCTAATATCGCATTAATCTGCACTCCAGCTAATACAGCCACAAATTCCTTTTCATTATTTTTAAGTAATATCTGCATCGCTTGATTGACATAGATGATGCAGCTATTGGGATCGACGATCATAATTGATGCATTAGATTGATCCAGTGCGTTGCGGATACGTCGATTTTCAGCAGCCACTCGTTTGATCTCATCGATCTCAGCGCCCGCCCGCGTTTGCATCATCTGAACCGACTCGGTTAAGCATCCAATTTCATCGTGATTAACAATGGCAACTTGATTGGTATAATCACCTGCAGCAATCTTCCTAAAAATGGCACTTACGCTTGCTAAGGGTAGATTAATGGCTCGATGCAGCAGTCTGGTGAGGTACAAATAAATGAATGTAAAAAATAAAATCATGGCGATCGTTGAAATTTTGAGTATCTCAAATTGTTCAATCGCAGTATCAAATACTACTTTCGTTTGTTTTTCCTGTATTTCAAATAAATCAACAAGCGCCGCGTGCACTAAGTTATACTTCGTTCTTGCATTTAATGCAGCATTAGTACGTGCCGCTTCAAAATCTCCTTCATTAGCCAAACGCATCGTTTCGCCACGTACAAGCCGATATGCCTCTACATTGCTATAAAATTCCGCTGCTTTCGCTTTTTCTTCCTCAGTAAGTAAATTAGTCATATATCGTGACCAATTCTCGTCAAAAATATGATCTAACGTATCTGTGTCTGCAGATCGCTCTCTCGCAATCGCTGTATTGTTGGAATTTACCGATGTTAAAGCATTGATACGCATGCGTTGTATTGCGTCCAGAATCGTGGATAAATCCATTAACGCTAAGGTGCGATTCTCATAAACGTCACGTAGCCGCTCTTTACTTTGATAATCCCCTAAAAGACTCCATCCACCCATGAAACTCAAACTAACAATAGCCAAACAACTGATGACGTTGATTCGGGATTTAATGGTAAATGAACGCATCTTTTGCTTGATATGGCCGAACCAGTTGGCTGGTATCAATTCTCCAGCTTCAATCTTAAATTTGGCTCTACCTTCACGCATCTCACGATAAAGTAATTCTGCCTGCTGTATCTGCTCTCGAGTCGGTTTACTACGGACAGACATATAACCGGTAATTCGCTCTGCCTCATAAATCGGCGCCACATTGGCATATACCCAATAAAATGAGCCATCCTTAGCCCGATTCTTAACAATGCCACTCCAAGGTCTTCCCTGCTGGATGGTTTTCCAAAAATCTTCGAAAGCTGCGGGAGGCATATCCGGGTGTCGAATCAAATTATGTGCTTGCCCAATGAGTTCTTCTTTCGTATAACCACTAATTTCTATAAAAGGTTGATTAACATAAGTAATCACACCTTTAGTATTAGTTTTAGAAACTAGATAGTCATTCTCATTGACTTGTCGTTCTACATTATTGATTGGCATATTAATACGCATACTGTCACTCAACTATTCTTTAAATTTTTATGCAACAAAGCTTAAAAAGATTGCTAGAATTCTTCCCAGTCCCCTTCTGTACCGGTCTTAGCAACCGGTATCGTTTCTTTCTTCGATGCCTGATTAGCGGTTTTAGGTAATCGTTGAACATTTGTAGGACGATCCGGACCTCGGCGCTCCATCTTTTCTTCATTACAATGCACTGCTGTCCCAGCCGCATGATGTAATTTAAAGATTGCGACAGCTTGCGTCAGTTGTGCTGCCTGTTCGTGCATCGATTCCGATGCCGCAGCCGCCTGCTCAACCAGGGCTGCATTCTGCTGCGTGATTTCATCCATTTGGCTTATCGCTAAATTGACCTGCTCAATACCTGCGCTTTGTTCTTGGGAGGCAGCCGATATTTCAGCCATGATATCCGTCACCCGTTTCACCGACATTACGATCTCATCCATGGTTCTTCCCGCTTGGTCAACCAACTGAGTTCCATTCTCTACTTTATTTACAGAATCCCCGATCAGATCCTTGATTTCCTTTGCTGCCGATGCGGACCGTTGCGCCAGCGTACGTACTTCTGTTGCAACCACCGCGAATCCCCGGCCTTGCTCTCCTGCTCTGGCCGCCTCAACGGCTGCATTCAATGCCAGAATATTAGTTTGAAACGCAATGCCATCGATGACACTAATAA
>SSFW01000056.1 GCA_008015595.1 Nitrosomonas sp.
ATTGCATTGACACATACCGCTGAAGAAGCGCCATGGTCTTGATGCATCACGATAGGAATATGAGGATAAGCTTCTACAGCCGCCGCAATCAAATGGCGCAGAAAAGCTTCGCCTGCATATTTTCTTGCGCCAGCAGAACCTTGCATAATTACAGGGCTATTACATTCGTCAGCAGCCTGCATAATCGCTTGAATTTGTTCTAAATTATTTACATTAAATGCTGGTTCTGCTGGCGCAAGAAAATATGCAGGCGAAGCTTTTCTGCGCCATTTGATTGCGGCGGCTGTAGAAGCTTATCCTCATATTCCTATCGTGATGCATCAAGACCATGGCGCTTCTTCAGCGGTATGTGTCAATGCAATTCGCAGTGGTTTTTCCAGCGTGATGATGGACGGATCATTAGAAGAAGATGCTAAAACACCCTCTTCTTATGAATATAATGTTGATGTTACTTCTCGAGTCGTAGCGATCGCCCATGCAGTCGGTGTATCAGTTGAAGGGGAACTGGGTTGCCTAGGTTCACTCGAATCAGGAATGGGTGAAGCGGAGGATGGTCACGGTGCAGAAGGGGTGTTAACTCATGATCAGTTATTAACTGATCCAGAGCAAGCAGCTGATTTTGTTAAGAAGACTGGCGTAGACGCACTCGCTATTGCAATTGGAACCTCACATGGTGCTTATAAATTTACACGTAAGCCAACTGGCGATATTCTTGCGATTGAACGGATTAAAGAAATTCATAAACGGATACCAAATACGCATTTGGTAATGCATGGATCGAGCTCTGTTCCTCAAGAATGGCTTGAAATCATTCGTGAGTATGGTGGAGAAATGAAAGAGACCTATGGCGTACCAGTTGAAGAAATTCAAGAAGGGATTAAATATGGAGTCAGAAAAGTCAATATCGATACTGATATTCGTTTGGCGATGACAGGTGCTATTCGCCGCCATCTTGCTAAAAACAAGAGCGAGTTTGATCCACGCAAATTCCTAAAAGATGCGACGGCTGCGGCTAAAGATATATGTAAGGCACGTTTTGAAGCATTTGGATGTGCCGGTCAAGCAAGTAAAATCAAACCTATCATGCTTGACAACATGGCAACGAAATATGCAAAAGGTGAACTAAAAGCGATTATTAAATAATCAAAAGAAGATATAAATGTGGTTGATTACTGAGCAATTTTTAATCAACCACATACTAACCCCTGCCCTCAATTATTGACCATTTCGCTGAAATGGTGACATAGTAAGAAATTCCTTCCAGTTGTTTTTTAAGTCTGCTTTCATTTGCGTGGTTATATACGCTTTCCATCCGTGAATAACGCCTATTGGTCGTGCTAGCTTTTTTTGCTTTTGTGATGAGAGAATGGATTCAAGTTGCTGATCAATCATATAGTTATCATTGATTGATCCCAGTGCGTCTTGGATTATAGCGAGTGATTGAACATAGCATTTGAAGCATTCCTGCTTCGCATAGAGTGAGTAAAAAAATTCTGCTGCATAGCGCTGTTTCTTGATTTGGATTCGTAAAGCATGTAAGGCGGCAGGTTTCATTTTCTCCAGCTTCTCTTTATTTTTGGTGATGGCAGAATGCTGGTCAAGTAAGTAGGATCGGGAAAACGATCCAATCGATATATTCGATTCTAGCTTGATGTCGTGATGCAAGTCATAAATCCATAAATTGAGTTTTAAAATAAACGCTAGGTAGCGCTTAGATTGGAGATTTGTTTGCACTTGCTGGGTATATTTACTGAGTTGCTTTTGTCCCAGCTTTTGAATAACTTTAATTGGCTCAACATCAGGGCAACTAGAGATGATTGATGGTAGGATTTCATTGGCAAAAACATACCAATTTCTAGCTGGACTTAGCGAGTGCATTAACCACTTAAGCTCCTGTTCAAAAAAGGTGATCGATTGATGCTGTTCGGAAAGTAGTGGCTTAAAAATAATAAAAGCGGAGCGAAGTCGGCGAATCGCAACACGCATTTGGTGGAGGTACTCAGGATCTTCGCTAAATAAGACGCCATTCTCATTTTTAGTTAACTGCAAGAGGCAACTCGAAAGAGTCTTACGTAAGGCATCTAAGAATGGGGTCTTGGTATTTATTTCAATGGACGCTGCTTTAGTAGGGGGCGTACGATCGCCTGTAAACAGTTTATAACCCCTTTCTGCTTTATTCACATTTTCAAGCCGGATTGGAAAATCGGTGAGCTGTGCGATGTCTAAGGCGAGCTGGAACAGCTGGGCAGAATTGCCCGATTTTAGTTCGAGCTCGATTTCATGGATGGAATCATTGAGATGATCCGCAGTAATTTTTCCATGGTCTAAGCAAAATTCAATAATACTGCCATCTTTTGTTTGTAAGGTATGGGTATCACGCGTAAATTGTGTAATAAAGATTGGCTTTAATGTTCTAATGATTTTGCGCTGCTGAGCAAGGGTGATAACACCCGTCTGTTGTAAGTGATCTAAATCAGGTTGAGCCTTATTTAAGGGAATCTCAGATTCATTGTGTTGATGTAGACCTGCTGTAATATTTCCACCTGATTTAATGGTTTGAATCCATTGTTTGCCAATGCGGCGTATGCGCAACGAACAGCGCTGATTTCTTAGCAATAAATCGGGTGTATCGTAATAAATACTATAAAGTTTCTGCTTTTTCGGGGGAGCGATTGATAATGAACTCAGGATAGGTAATTGTGTTATCGCTTTGATATGACCCGGAGGAATGGTGAGTTTGAGTTCGATTTCTCGTGTCATAGCAGGCTTTGGAGCTTAAGTTTGTTGAGCCGCCACGAGCTTCGCGAGCAATGCTTCTTGCGCACAGAATTGTTTGCCGCGATGTGAAGCTTTTCGCTTGTAATAGCCATTGCAATCCATTTCCCAAGCTTGAACATTATCTTTTAAATAAGGCTTTAATCCCTCAGTGATAATGCGCTTCTTGAGACGTGAATCCAGAACCGGGAAGCAAATTTCGATTCGCCTGAAAAAATTTCGATCCATCCAATCTGCGCTCGATAGATAAACATGATGCTGGTTATTATCACGAAAATAAAAAATACGGGAATGCTCGAGGAAGCGACCAATCACTGAACGTACCTTGATATTTGTGGATAAGCCAGGTACACCAGGGCGGAGCGCACAAGCCCCCCTTACGATTAAGTGGATAATTACGCCTGCATTAGATGCTGCATAAAGCGCTCGAATAATTCCAGGTTCCAGTAACGCATTCATTTTGGCAATGATATGAGCGGGTTTACCTGCTTTTGCATTTTCAGCTTCTCGGTTAATCGCATCCATGATTTGATGATGCAGACTAAATGGTGATTGCCATAAGTGTTTTAACTTGCTGGCTTTACCAAGGCTCGTGAGCTGAAAAAACACTGCATTAACATCAGCACAAATCTCTTCGTGACAGGTAATTAAACCAAAGTCGGTATAAAGCTTTGCGGTGCCGGTATGATAGTTGCCCGTACTTAAGTGAACATAGCGTCGCAATCTGCCTTCCTCACGACGTACGATCATTGCCATTTTAGAATGGGTTTTATGGCCAACTACACCATAAACCACATGGGCACCGACTTCTTCAAGGCGGCCGGCCCAATTGATATTGGCTTCCTCATCAAATCGTGCTAAGAGTTCCACGACGACAGTAACTTCTTTGCCTTTGCTTGCAGCATGAATCAGTGCTTCCATAATGGTTGAATCAGAGCCAGTCCGGTAGACAGTTTGCTTGATTGCAACGACGTCGGGATCGCTTGAAGCTTGCTGTATGAAATGAATAACCGGTTGAAAAGACTGATAAGGGTGATGCAACAAGATATCGTTTTTGCGGATTTGATGGAAAATATCGTTATTTTTTTTCTTTTGTGATGAAAAGGGTAGGCCAGGTATGAACAATGGAAATTTAAGTTGGGGGCGGTCAATTTGATCGGGAACGCGCATTAGCCTTACGAGATTAACCGGCCCACTCACTTGGTACAGATCATCTTGTGTGAGGCTTAATTGATCGAGTAGGAAGGTAATCATATGGGGCGGACAACTGTCGGCCACTTCAAGTCTAACCGCATCGCCCAAATGTCGCTGAGGAAGCTCGCCCTGAAGTGCAATACGCAGATTCTTGATTTCTTCTTCATCAACGAAAAGATCACTGTTACGAGTTGCACGAAATTGAAAACAACCTATCGCCTGCATCCCTGAGAAAAGCTCACCCACATGAGCATGCAAAATCGATGATAGAAATATAAAACTATACTCTTCTGTGCTGACATCACTGGGCAGTCTAATGATGCGAGGCAGAATGCGGGGGGCTTGAACAATCGCGATACCCGAATTACGGCCAAACGCATCTTTACCTTCCAGCTCCACGATAAAGTTTAGGCTTTTGTTCAATACGCGTGGAAAGGGATGAGAGGGATCAAGACCAATGGGCGTTAACATCGGTATTAATTCACGGAAGAAATATGCTTTAATCCAGTCCCGCTGTGCGTCGTTCCAGCTTGCTCTGCGGATAAAACGAATGCCCTGCTGTTCTAGCTCAGGTAGGATACTTTCATTGAGCAATTGATACTGTTGCGCCACGAGTTGATGGATCTGCTCTGAAACTCGTTTGAAGGCTTGTCGTGGCATCATTCCATCTAGACCAAAACCGGGCGCATCTAATTTAATCTGCTCCTTGAGTCCAGCGACACGGACCTCAAAGAATTCATCAAGATTACTACTGACAATGCACAAAAAACGTAGTCGTTCGAGTAACGGCATCTCCTTATTCTCTGCCTGGGCAAGAACGCGACGATTAAACTCGATCTGACTGAGTTCTCGGTTTAAAAACTGAACTGAATTAGATAGATCATTCATTGTTGGTGCACTGCTTTTTCAACGGTATCCACAGCATGGGTTGGTGCCTAGAAAAATAAAGTAGATTACCGGATGATTGTGATGTTTTTATGTATTGTCATTGGGTGCAACATAACCAGTGGGCTTGTCTACGCCTTCACCAAAAAAATACGCTTCCATTTGTCCCGCTAGATATTTTCGTGCTTTGATATCAGCCAAGTTCAAGCGATATTCATTGACTAGCAAAGTTTGGTGTTTAATCCATTGACCCCAAGCTTGTTTTGACACATTCTCAAAAATACGCTTTCCGAGTTCTCCGGGGTAAGTAGGCGCATCGAGCCCTTCTGCTTCATGTCCTAGTTTGATGCATTTAACGATTCTTGCCATAGTTTTAATAGTTAAAATGAAAAAAAGAGAAATTGCATGTATGCGTTACTAAATAATTTTCGTGAAGACTTTGGAACGTCTCTGGTAATTGTAAAGTTGCTTTTTTCTTTTTGGCAAAGCTTCCAAGGATGTTTCGACAAACCCTCGTTCCACAAACCAATGTGCAGTTCGTGTGGTGAGTACAAAAAGTTTTTGTGGTTTTTTTGATTTGATCTGATTTTCCAGATGTTTTAACAAAGCGCTTCCACAGCCCGTTTTCCGATAGCGAGCATGAACGGCCAAGCAAGCAAGCTCATAGGCTTGTTCTTCAGGGAAGGGGTAAAGTGCAGCACAGGCGATGATAATATTATCGTGCTCTAATACCGTAAAACGATCGATTTCCATTTCCAGTAATTCCCGGTTTCTTCGCACGAGAATGCCTTCCATTTCGAGGGGTTCGATAAGCTGGATAATACTTGCGACATCCTCGATTTTTGCTTTTCGAATACTTTGTAGGGAATCGCGGGTAATCATGGTGCCGATGCCATCATGACTGAATAACTCTTGAAGCAGTGCGACGTCAATATGGCGGCTGATGAGGTGAGCGCGTCCAACGCCATTTTCACACGCATGAATTGCTTGCGGTAAATAGAACTGGGTATCATCCGGAATATGGGTGGGAAGGTCAGCCAATTGGGTCAGATAGGATTTACTTTCTGCTACCGTTAGCTCGCGTAATAGATTATCTGGCTGCTTTGTGGATTGATCCATAATGCCTGGCGTATTCATCAAAAAAATCAATTTCTCTGCTTTTAGCGTGATGGCGACTTCTGCTGCAACATTTTCAAGTGTTAGATTAAAAATTTCTCCAGTGGGTGAATAGCCGAGTGGTGAAATTAAAACAATTTCCCCTTGAGTCAGGTGGGAATGGATCGCGGTCAAATTTATTTTCCGGACTTCGCCGGTATACATCAAGTCAGTCCCATTCATCACGCCAATCGGTCGAGCA
>SSFW01000176.1 GCA_008015595.1 Nitrosomonas sp.
CTTTAAATCGCAAGACTGCAGTCATTCCATTCGGTGCTTCTCTACCTAATTTCAGTGTGCGCGATCCAGACTTTTCTCCACCATCTAGCATCTCTAGCATCCCTTTATCGTAGACCAGTTCAAGTTCACTCGCTAGTTTAGTATTTTGCGTCATTAGGCGAATCGTCGCTGTAAACTCTTTGTCCATTGCAATTGTCGCGGGAGCTTGTAGGCTCAACGTTGGTGTGGCTGGGTTGGCTTGTGCCGCTGCTGCAAATGGATTAGGAATTGCTTCGGTATCGTCAGACAGCATCGGTGCACTGAAAGCAGCTGAAGCTGAGCCTGCTCCCGCAGGAGTTATTGCTAGCGATTTGGGCGCTGTTTTTCGTATCGTGGCTGGCAATTTTCCTGCTGCCGCTGCCGTACCTGAGTAAAACTCGCTTTCAAGTTTGGTGGGTTGGGTGATATTACGCATCACATACGGGGTAATGAGCAAGATGATTTCCGTACTTTCTCGATTGAAGCTATGACTCGTAAAGAGTCTTCCTATGACAGGTAAATCGATTAGCCCTGCGAGACCTGCAAACCCTTTTCGATCATTATCGCGTATCAATCCCGCTAACACTTGAGTTTCACCGTCTTTTGATGATAATAACGTTTCCGCACTGCGCGTCCCTATTCTAAACGCTCTGGTTGTTCCAGACGATTCAGAGGCACCCAAGGTACTGACTTCCAAGGCGACTTTGACTGAAACCTCATTATTAAATGAAATGATCGGCTCAACTTCGACTTTTAATCCTACATCCAGATAAGTTACATTCTGAGAAATGACACCCGTTGCGGTCGCGCTGGCTTGGAAAATTGGAATTTTATCCCCTAGCAGGATTTTGGCTTTCTCACGATTTTTCACGCGAATTCGAGGATTAGCCAGAATATCATCGACAGTTAGAGTCTTTTTAAAGTCTATAATGACTTGGTTGTTTACTGTAAAATTTCTAAGCCCGTCGCTTGTCGACTGTGCAGCACCAATGGCACTAAATTTTGCAACACCTGCTACAGTGGCATCACCGACGCCAGGTACGCCGCTAAACGTAACTGATTGAGGTAGTTTAGGTCCCAATTCCATGACGCGAGTACGACTAAGCTCTAGTACTTCAATATCGAGCATCACTTCGGGATCAGGGAAATCATTGATTGCAACGAGTCGTTCTACGAGGCGAATCGCTTCTAACGTATCTCGTATTACAAAAAGATTGAGTTTTTCGTTGACATAGATATCTTTTGCTTTAACTAACCCTCGGATCATCGCGACCATTTGCTTTACATCGGTATTGGCAACATGAAAGCTGCGAACAACTAATTCTTGATAATCTTTCTGCTTGGCCGGTGTATCGGGGTAAATCAATAGCGTATTATCGTTCAATATTTTATAAGCAAGCTGATTGGTCATCAGCAATAGCTTCAATACATCTTCAATCCGATTATTTCTAACAAAAATTGAGGTTTTTGAGTCTTGTTGTACCGTTTTATCAAAAATAAAATTGATTCCAGCCGTCTTTGAAATCAGTTCAAAAATTGTTTTAAGCGCTGTATCGCGGAACTCCATAGTGATTGGATTATTAAATGCTGTGACTAGGGCAAGAACAGGCTCTTCTGCGCGCGCAATATGTTCATTAAGTCGTTTAACGAGCAGACGGGCTTCTTCATGGTAGGGGTTTTCCTGCAATACAGCCCTAACCGCAGCTTCTGCACCTTCTACATCATTGCGATCCAGCATTTCTTTTGCTCGATTGATGGTAGCTGATTGATAACGTGAAAGATTCAGCGCATCGAGTCCATCTCGTGCACGTTCTTCATTGGGTTTGATTTCTAACACCCTACGATATTTTTTTTCTGCTGCATCTAAGTTATCCGACGCGAGTAATTTGTCCGCCTCAAACAGGGTTTTATTGATGATCGTTTCACGTTCACGGAAAAGAACAGCTCTGATTTCCTTACTACCGGGTTCTTCATATGCGGCTTGTTCTAATTTTTTTAATCCGGCATCTAACTGACCTTGAGCGATTAACTGCTTTCCTTCTAAGAAAGCTTCATTGCGATTAGTAAAAGTTGCACAACCGCTTAATACTAAAACGATACTCAATAAATACCCAATTAATCTCATTAAAGCTTTCCAGATTGTTGATTGATCAAAAGCGTTTGTTTAATGCGTAGCGGCAAATAAGTAAATTCAATCGTTTCATCGCTAATTCGCTCGATACGATACTGATTGTCGATACGTTCGCCAATTCCTACTACATGGTTCTTGTCTGCTAGTGCTAAAAACACACGGGTTGTTTTTCCCTCGACGACTTTTCCAAGATATTTGAACTGGAGTGGCGGTGCAACGGGTGCAGGTGCTGGCTGAGGTTTTGATTTTGCACGTTTCATCATCGCTGTGAAGGGATCTCCCTCATCATCTTCGGATGAGGCCGTGCCACCAAATAAGGAACGATCGCCACCGCGTGGGGTTCTTATCGGTTCCCAGGAAGTGGCTGCAAAAATATCGTCTGCCTCTGTATTAAATTTTCTCTGACCCAATGGGTAGATTGCTAGGGAGCTAGCTTCTTTTCTTTGCATTGATGGTTTTGATGAATCTTTTACCGATAAAGCCGGTTGAATCTCATCAATGACTTCTTGGTCTTCCTGTTCAACCCATATTGCTGCTGCTATCGTTAGAAGGAGCGCGATACCTAATATCAATTTACGGATGAGTGTCGGCTCAAGCGCTAAACTTTTCATCATTGTTGATTGAGGTACAGATTTAGGCTAAGTCGTACTTCTAATCGACCCGATTTGATATCTTCGCGTTTTATGATCATATCAACTAAAGCAACAGCAGGTATGGTTACTAACATATCTGCAATAAATGCACGAATTTGCGGATAGCTGCCGCGCACCGGTAATATCATTTCATAACGAGCAAGTTTCGATCCTTTGTCAGAGACAAGTCGGTAGTCACTCCCATGAAGTTCAACACCCCGTTTCTTAGCTACAGCATCGATTTCTTTAACCCAATAAGGCGATGAATCAACGTTGGGAAAGGAATCATAAAAAACTTGGATGGCCTGATTATCATCAAGCTGAATCGGTTGTGAAGCGTCTCGTTGAGATTGTTGTTGCAGCAAGGTTACTTTCGCTTGAATTTGATCGAGCGTTTCATATTGTGGTGATACTGCAGCTAGAAAAAAAACGACGGAAAGCACCATCAAGCCAAATCCAAGCTTACCGACTGCGCTTAAACGCAAGGTTTGCCAGCGAATCTCACTCAATAAATTGTTTAAGGCGTATCGATCCATGAGGTAATCAAAGAAAATAGGATAGGTCGATGCGGATTTTCCTGCTTTACTTTATAACTGAGTATATGTGCATTCTCGAAAAATGCTTCACGCTCCATGGATTCGACAAACTCAGTCAAAGCGGCTAGATTTCTGGCTTCCCCATTAATCCGAATCGATTGATTGGCTACGCTAGGTTGCACCGATAGCAGCGCAATATCTTTTGTTACCGTATATTCAAGTGAATCAAACAATACTTCCCAGGGTAAATTAAGCTGCTTCATTATTTCTCGGGCTTGTTTGAGTTCTTGCTGTGATTCTTGGTTGGTCCGTGAACTTGATGTTTTTGGGGTACGCTTTTGCTGTTGCGCATTCTCAAAGTGTTCTACTCGGGTTTCCCAGTACGAAATTTCTTCCATGATCGATTTTAAATGCAAAACGGTAGCAACTAAAAATAGTAGCCCCAGCAGCAGCAAGCCATAATCAAGCGGGCTCGTTTGCTGTCCGGTATAAGGAAATTTAAGGCTAAGTCGACGCATGCGCTGGAAGCTCGCTGGTACTACCCACTGGAGCCGGAAAATGATTAGGAGCAAGAATGCCGTCAAACGGTATCAGATTAAACTGCCATCCCTTATCTAAGGGTAATTGTAAATTAGTATGTTCTGGTGCATAGATGAAAGCCAATTCAACGGGTTCTCGTTGAGTGACAATGATTGCTTCCTGTTCGAGTAATACGAGTAACTCGGTTTCGACTGAATTCAATAATCGTTGATTGCGAATACTTTTCCAACCTCCATTCGAGAATAGCAGTGCACATAGGCGACCTGGTTCAACGACAATAAACCAAAATCGCTGATAATTGATTGCACGACTCCATTGATCAAATGCGGCTGTTAAGTAAGGTTCAATTTGTTTGAGTTTCATATGGAATCGTACCGTTAGCGCTTGCAATTGCTGAACAAGGTCGCGCGCTAATGCGGCACAAATACCGCCTAATTTAGGATCCCAATCACTCATTGAAATATCCCAACTATCGATGCGGTCGCCATAGATTTCTCGCATCTGGAATTGCGCATAAGCAAAGAATTCGTGGGCATCTTTGATACCTTGCTGAAACTGAACAACGGCATAGCGAATGAAATGGTTGGACAAGGTGATCGAGAGTTCAGCGCCCTTCAAACTGCTGGCACTATTTTCTTTTTCGAGTAGCTGTGTCAACTGTTCAACCGGAATTTTCCACAGCGGGTTATCCCGATTTGCTTCAAAGTTAATTGAAATTTTTGGCTGTGGCAAAGCTTTAAGTCCCTTGGGAATTCTGACTAAATCAATCCTGCCTGGCGCAAAGAAAATGTGAATTCGATCACGCCACAATGGTGACACGATTAGCCTCCTGTAAGCTCGTTTGTCCTGCTTTGACTCGATCCAAGGCGGCTTCTCTTAGAAAGCGGGTTCCATTTTGTCTTGCAGCTTCTTTAATTCGGCGAATGGTAGCCTGCGAAATAATCAGCTCACGGATTTCATCATTCAATAACAATATTTCAGCAATCGCATTTCTACCTTTATAGCCACTGCCACGACATTGCCCGCAACCTCTGCCCACCCTGAAATGATATTGCTCGGCTTGTTCCAGCGAAATACCGGACTCAAGAATCATCTCGTCACTCGGTCGTTCATCGACCACACAATGCATGCAAAGCTGGCGCACCAGTCGTTGCGCTACAATGCCATTTAACGCTGAAACAAAGCTATAAGGATCAACGCCCATGTGTGAAAATCGACCAATCACATCGAACACATTATTAGCATGCACTGTGGTAAAAACGAGATGTCCTGTCAGCGCAGCTTGTATTGCAATTTGAGCTGTTTCAGCATCTCGAATTTCACCGACCATGATCTTGTCGGGATCATGCCTGAGTATAGAACGCAAGCCCCTTGCAAACGTTAGTCCTTTTTTTTCATTGACGGGAATTTGCAATACACCGGGTAGCTGATATTCGATGGGGTCTTCAATGGTAATGATTTTATCATCCCCTTGATTGACTTCTGAGATTGCGGCATAAAGTGAGGTTGTTTTTCCGCTTCCCGTTGGTCCCGTAACTAGTAGCATACCGTAGGGTTCAGCACTTAAACGTCTTATCGTAGCGATGGCAGATTGATCAAACCCCAGTTGATTCAACGTTAAGCCTTCGACATGATCTGCGAGGGCTTGTCGGTCTAGAATCCTTAGCACGGCATCTTCACCAAAAATACTGGGCATGATTGAAACACGAAAATCAATTTCACGTCCTTGAATGGAAACTTTAAAGCGCCCATCTTGCGGGACACGCCGTTCTGCAATATCGAGATCCGACATGACTTTGATGCGAGAGATCACTTGTTCAGCTAAGTCGGTTCCTTGCATTACACCGATCATGGTCAGAACACCATCGATTCGATACTTAATTGCCAAGGCGCCAGGTGCAGTTTCAAGGTGAATATCACTGGCCTGAGATTTATGGGCGTCATAGAGGGTGGAATGAACGAGTCTGACCACATGACTGGTTCCTTCGTGTATCGTTTTTAACGATAAATCTTCGATACCATCCTGGACAAAGCTTTGCTGTTCTGCTGGTAGAACATTGTCCATGGCACGCATACTTTTTTCTTGTTGCGCAAAAAATGCGGCCAGATCAGCGGGGTGCACTAAGTACCATTCGGCGATAACAGAAATATACTCTTCTACCCAAGATCTTAAATTGGGTAAGAAGGGATCGCCAACGGCCAGTAGATAGTTCCCATCGCGCTGGAATAAGACACATTGCTGTGTGATAGCTTCAGCAAAGGTTAATTCTTCATACACCGGTTGCAGCGTATGCAGTTCTTCCATTTTCAGGATCGGCATGTGAAGCAACCGTCCAAGTTCCTGCATCAAGTCGTAGGGTGAAAATCCACCTTCATCTTCCAGTACCTTCACAACGGTAATTTTCCTAGCCATTGCTTGCTGGCGGGCTTGCGTTAATTGTGCCAAATCAAGCAATGGTTTTGTTACTGCTTCTGAATGCATAGCGGATTCAATCAATTGATGCTGCCCGCCAATTCAAAAATAGGCATATACATCAAGATGATGATGCCCCCGATCACCGTTCCGATAACCGCCATTAATATTGGTTCAATGAGTTTGGTTGCCCATTCGACCCAGCGTGAAATTTCTTCATCGTGAAAATTTCCAATCCGCTCCATCATCTCGCCCATGAGACCCGTGCGCTCGCCAACGCGGAGCATTCGATTTCCTACCGCAGTAGTTAGTTCAGCCGTTTGCATTGCGCTTGATATGGTTTTTCCTTCTCGAATAAAACTCGCAGCCGCACGAACACGAGGCCTGAAGTGCGCTTGCAATAAATCGCTTACCATTTCCAGTGCTTTCGTAATCGGTACACCGCCGCGTAATAGCATACCGAGTGTTTTATAGAATCGGGCAAGTTGGTAAACTCGCATGCGTTCACCAATTGCGGGAATTTGCCATAACGTTTGCATCAGATAGGCACGGAATGCGGGTCTTGAAAAACCATACGACATGAGTGATAAGCTGGCTATCGCAATACCAGCAAGCATCCAGCCATTGTCATGCACTAATCGTCCCCATTTGATCAGTAATACTGAAAGCCAAGGTAAATCCGCACCGATGTCCTCATAAATTGCACTAAATTTAGGGACGACGAACAACAGCAAGAATAGCGCAACCAGTAGCCCAACAACCAATAGTAAAACGGGGTAGATCGATGCACCCGCCAGCTTTTTGCGAGCTAGATCCATTTGATTTTGATACGTGATAAACCGTGTTAAGGCTTCGGGTAAATCGCCCGTTCGCTCGCTTGCCCGTACAGTTGCGATATATAGCGCTGGGAAGGCTTGAGGATGGGATTCCATCGCATTCGAGAATGTTACTCCTTCATAGAGTCGAGCAAGGATATTTTCGATAATCTTTTTGATGCCAGCATCTTCCTCTTTTTCGATCAATGTCTCGATACTTTCTACTAAACTCAGTCCAGCAGTGAGCAACGATAATAGTTCTTGGCTAAAATGCGTCAGGGGAAAGCGTACACGCGCTTTAGGCCGCCAATCGAGCCAATGGCGCTGTACGCTTAATACCAATCCACCTTGTGTCAAGACTTGTTGGCGCGCATCGTCTTCGTTGATTGCTTCAAGCTCAAGCGATACCGTGCCTTGATTGGCAAGAATGGCCTTGACTGTGTAACGCATTAACTAAAATCTTACCAATTTGCGATATCAGCCGCGTCCCCTGTTCCGCCGGGTTGACCATCTTTTCCTAGAGAAAATAAATCGAATTCTGCACGGTCACCTGGATATTTATATTGATAAGGACGCCCCCAAGGATCAGGTGGTGGCATTTTACTTAAATAAGGCCCTTGCCATTTCAATTCGTTGCCAGGGCGGGTAACTAACGCATTGAGCCCTTGCTCACTCGTGGGATACTGTCCAACATCCAAGCGATATTGATGCAATGCTTTTTCCAACGAGTCAATTTGGGCTTGGGCCATCTTGACTTCAGACTTGCCCACTTGCGAAAAATATTTCGGCCCAACATAAGCTGCTAGTAATCCAATAATCACCATAACAACCAAAAGCTCAAGCAAGGTAAACCCTTGTATTGTGCGTTTGCCTAAATTCGTATAACAGCCTTTCATGCTTATCCTCGACGTATAAAACTTTCCTAATAACCCATAAATATCAGTAGATTCAAGGCCCATCGCAAATTAAGCAACACTAAACTTTTTCACGACTTTTTACTTGGTCTTGACAATCTTTTTTTTACGATAACATATTAATCTCGCGAATTCCAACCGCTCAAATCCGCTAACCGTGCGATTTGTCATTATCACCAAACAGAATCTTGGGGCTTGAACCAACGGCGTTCCATTTCTTTTTTTAATTATAGTATTGATATTAGACATTTTTATTAAGTTAACGATCTATCTGATCGCTGTGATCGTTCAAAGACAGCACTGATCAGCGGTTAGCTACGGTGCGACAATATGTCACATTGATTGTTCTGATTACGACTCGTTATTATTGCCGAATCCAAACTACAAAGCCCCTGCTCTGCGGGTGTCTTTGTCCTACGAAAACGAATAACAATAATAATTTGAGAGAAAATCATCACGAATGGCGGATTTATCAGATATCGATTTAACTTATAAGTTAGTAATTGGATTATTTAATGCAGCCCCAGGTAAGACAAATCTAGTAAGTTTGCTCAGCGCAATTGACGACGGATTATCATTGCCTCAAGTTAGCGATCGATTAGATTCAACGTTGCTATTTAACCAAAAAATCATTGGCGATTTATCTGAGGCTGATCAAGTTTCTTTGATCATGAGTCACTTTGGATTTGTTGATGGCCAATCAACTGGCAATGAAAGAAAACAGGTCAGAGATTACCTCACTGGCCGCTAGAAATCGGGGGATAGTTGGGGGCAGATCGTTTATGACGCAATTGTTTACTTGTCCGGTAATCCAGATCCAATGTTTGCCAAAGCTGCTTTGTTGCTCAGCAACAAGGCGCTAGTTTCAAGCCTTTTTTCACAATCTTATTCTGAAGATAGCTTAGAAATGCTGCAAAGCGTGCTATCGGGTGTGTCTGCCGACAGTCCATTAGACCAGGTGTCAGCCGAGGCTTATCTGGCCGGAATCGGCAAACCAGTCGGTGCTGTCAACCTGACGGTAGCAAAGGATGTGCTCAGTGGTCACATCATACTCGCTCCTAGGGGTTATACGCCTGCAGGAACGGATCAAATCAACACATTGAATGACGACGATGTGTTATCTGGAACCGCTTCCGAAGTTGATAAGCTAGCATTTGATTTTGTCAATGATGCCGATACCGGCGATCATAATATCGTGCCGCAGTTAAGTGGCATCGAAATTCTCGACATAAAATTCTCGCTTGATGGTGCAGGAACGCTTGATTTACAGGATGCTGTCGGCGTTACTCATATCGATTTACACCGTATCGATGATGGTGCTACCGCGATGATTGATAATATTACCGAAGCAACGACGAATCATTTATCCATTAACCGTTCAAATGTTACCGATTCGAACATCGCGTTTACTTATCTTGATTCTGCACTCATCGGTACTGATGATGTCGTAACGTTAACACTCAATAGTGCCCAAGCTGGCATGGTCTCAATTCAAGAATCGACTGATGATGGTTCTTTGGATCAGGGTTTTGAAACGATTAACATGATCTCTTCCGGAGATCAAGCCAATACATTGATTAGTTTGACGACTGAGGATGCGCAACTACTCAACATTACAGGTAACCAGGACCTGACTATTCAAGCATTGAGCGGAACTAACCAATCCTCATCGGTGGGGCTTCAAAATATGGGCGGGTCGCTCACCAAAATCGATGCATCAACATTCGCAGGAAATTTGAGAATCAATATTAATGGTTTGCTGGATGCGGTCTTGGATGATTCTTCGGGTAAAGATGTGCCAGTTACAGTACTCGGTGGAATAGGAAATGATACGATTTGGTTGAACAGTAAAAACAATGTCAATGATGAATTAAATGGGGGAACTGGGGTTAATACCCTGATTCTAGGGGGTGGTTTTGATCCAGCAACATTAACCGAGCTTGACCTGGATAAGCTAAAAAATATTGTTAATTTTAGTACCTTGGCGAGCACTAATTTTTCCCTAACGCCTGAGCTTTTAAAATTGCAGCTCGATGATCTTGTGCTCGATTCATTGGTTGACAGTGAACATATCAGTAGTATCGAGGAACCAGAGACCCTTACCCTGCGCATCAATGATTTCCAGGATATTGAAACACCTCAAGCTGCGGTTGCTTTGCAGTTAGATATTTCAGATTTAACCCAGCAGTCGGCGATCAACGTAACACTTGATGCAGGATCACCGCATTATCAGCTCGAACACGATACGATTCAGTTATCGCCACATGGGAGTGGCATTGCCATCAATAACTTCCAGACGCTTTCGGACGGGGCGGTCGTCGATGTCTTTGGAGGATCTGCCGCAGATCAAATCGTTTTATCGCTTGCTGATTTTAAGCTGGTAGATTCGAGTGCTGGCAATAACATCGCAATCACCGATTTTTTATTTGCGTTCGATACCATCGATCCCACCTCAGATCTTTCTGCTGAAGCCATTATCTTTGATTCAACGACAGGCAATC
>SSFW01000026.1 GCA_008015595.1 Nitrosomonas sp.
CGCTTCGTTGCCCTGCAGGACGTCAATCTGCAGATCCGCACCGGTGAGGTGGTATCCCTGATCGGCCACTCGGGCTGCGGCAAATCCACCCTGCTCAACCTCATCGCCGGGCTCACCCTGCCCACCTCGGGGGTCATGCTGTGCAACGGCCGCGAGATCGCCGGCCCCGGCCCCGAGCGGGCGGTGGTGTTCCAGAACCACTCCCTGCTGCCCTGGCTGACCTGCTTCGAGAACGTCTATCTGGCGGTCGAGCGTGTCTTCGGCACCAAGGAAGGCAAGCCCAAGCTCAAGGAGCGCACGGCTGCAGCCCTGGAAATGGTGCACATGAGCCACGCCGCCCAGAAGCTGCCCCACGAGATCTCCGGCGGCATGAAGCAGCGTATCGGCATCGCCCGGGCCTTTGCCATGGAGCCGAAGATCCTGCTGATGGACGAGCCCTTCGGCGCCCTCGACGCCCTGACCCGCGCCTCGCTGCAGGACGAACTGATCGGCGTGATGGAAAAGACCGGCGCCACCGTGGTGATGGTGACCCACGACGTGGATGAGGCCGTGCTGCTGTCCGACCGGGTGGTGATGATGACCAACGGCCCGGCGGCGACCATCGGGGAAATCCTGGAAGTGAAGCTGCCCAAACCCCGCGACCGCCTGCAGCTGGCCCACGACCCGCATTTCGCCGAGTGCCGTGGCGCGATCCTGGAGTTCCTGTATCAGAAGCAGATGAAGAAGGCGGCCTGAACTTCGCCGCCGTAGTGCAGGCAATGCCCGCCGGGGGATGCTCCGGCGGGCATTGCCGCTTTCAGGCCCGCCTGCGCCGCAGGGCCAGGGCCGACAGACCCCACAGGGCCAGCAGCGCGCTGGCCGGCTCCGGCACGGTGCGGAGCATGGCGTTGGCAATGATCTCGTGGGCTGCGGCGGTGGGGTGCAGGCCGTCCCAGAAAAGCTGCGTGTCCACGTCGCAGGCGCCGGCAATGCAGGCGTCGTCCACATTGCTCAGGCCATAGTTGGCGGGATGGGCCGCCACGTCGGTGATCAGCCCGTAGACATCGAACAGGCTCACCCCGTCAATGCCTGCCAGGCCGTTGAAGAGGGTGCCCCCCAGGGCAGCCGAGATGCCGGTCAGCAGCCCCGAGCCCGCCGCGCCCAGGCTGCGTCCGAAGGGTGTGAGCCCCAGGTTGGGGGTGTTCCACACCACGAATCGGCGTGCCCCTTCAGCCTGCAACTGACCCAGCATGGTGACGACGTCATTGAGGTAATCTGCCGCACCCGCCGCAATGGTGGCGGCGGGATCGGCCCCGGCCAGCACCTGCAGGGCAATGTCGCGCACATTGTTGCCACCGCCCGCGATCACGTAAAGAGCATCGGAAGGCGCCCCGCCGGGGCGGGCGATGAAGCCGTTCACTTGGTCACGCAGGGTCGGCACGTCATCCACGCCACCCGTGTTGGCGCCCCCGTGGGCAAAACCGGTGCCCCCCGCCAGGGAGGGCAACAAGGGGCCTGTTCCCAACTGCTGGGCAAACACCTCCGCCCACACCGGCCCGTTGCTGTAGCGCCCGGAGCTGTAGGTGTAGAGAGGGATGAAGTCGTTGCTGCCGATGGCCGCGTTCGGCGTGACGCCCGGGCCGAGGACCAGGGGCAGGGCAATGGCGTTGTTGCCCACATCCGAAAGGCTGTCGCCGAACACGTAGAGCTGCGAGTAGGCCGCCGAGGCGGCCGTGCTGGCCGCCAGGCCGAGCCCGAACACCGCGTGCCTGAGAAGGCGGGTGATTTTCATCGTTGTCTCCTGCTGGGGTGGGAGGATGCATTCGCCCGGGGGCGAATATGCAGACTAGCTGATCAGGAGACAAAAGCCGAGGGCGGCGTGTGGTCTTCGAATGTGAAGGCTACCCGCTCCGGCGGTGACTTGTGGCTGTGTATCAATGGCACGTCGGGCAAGGGGCGAGTCTGTTCATTGCAAGCCGACGCTTTGAAATGCGTCCGGGATCATCTGGTGGCGCAAAAAATGACATTTCGTGGGTGGGCTTTGTGGCAAATGTGATCCATTTCACATACAAGCTGTGAGCTGCCGGGCTGGTGTTGAGGAATGGAGTGTGCACAATCCGTCCGATCAAAGTGCTTTGGGTGTGTGCTTGGAACATATGCCGGATCCGAGTGCGTCGTGCAGGCGCTTGGGTGCTCGTAGTGAGTGGGGAAATTCAGATTGGGGTGAGTGTGCCCGTTGGCTGAGTGGTTGATCTGTGATTTGCCCCCAATTTTGCTCGCGGCGGAGTGTTGCTGAATGACTGGTGGCTTATTCGTGGTTTAGCCATTTTTTGGATTTGTCTTCTATGTTTGAAATTGTTCAGGCTGTACTGGTAGTGCCTGTTGCGGT
Organism: Nitrosomonas sp.; assembly: GCA_008015595.1. Taxonomy (GTDB): domain Bacteria; phylum Pseudomonadota; class Gammaproteobacteria; order Burkholderiales; family Nitrosomonadaceae; genus Nitrosomonas. The sequence continues at coordinate 2,369 of SSFW01000026.1, forward strand.
TCATTTGTTTGGGTCTGGTACTTGCCATCTTTTTTCACTCTTTCTTAATGAGAAGGAGTTGGCTGAGAAGGGGAAGCGCCCTGTGGTCGATTTTTTTGCATGGATTAGGGATGTGACTGGGGGTTTGGCCATGTTTTGTATTGGTTTCCTGTTCTTAACGATTTTATTTGATCGAGTTATTTTCTAAGGAAAGAATATGGGTTGGGTTTCAGATCTTATATCCCTTGCCGACGCGGGAGGTGGTGTTGTCCAAGACTTTGAGTGCAGTCATGGCAGGGTGGGCTGTGGTCTGACCCCAGCCCACCAGCCCAGTTTGTGTGTGCAGTTTGTGCGCAACTTAGACTTTATTTGTAAATAAATGAAAAAAGATAGATTTGCCTTTTCTCTATTTGCTGGGTGTATTTTTGGAGTGTTGTTGCCGCTATTTTTTAATGCGATTGGTGATGCTGCTTACAATAAATATTATATTGTTTCTGTAATTGCTTTGGGGGGGGTGGCAGCCTTGGTGGGGGTTGCTTATATAGTGGTAATTAATTTATTCAAAAGAGAGAGGAAGCGGCTTGGCTTTCAGCCGATGGCTCTTGAAAGTCTGTCACGTTTGGCTGTAGAAGATCGAAAATTTAAGCCTGCGTTCTTGATGTTGAGTTCTGTTGTATGGGTTATACGAATACTGTTGTTTTCTATTGGCTATATATTTTTTCTTTCTTTTCTTAATTTAATTATCCGAGGGGGCGGTGGCGTCTAATGCTGTTGTGGTCGATTTGTGCTCTGATCCCGGTTCGTTCATTGACTTGGCTTACTCGGCTTTGTCTTCGGATGTTTGGATTTAGGTGGCTTGAATGTTTGTCAGAGTCCTGGTATTTATTCTTTCCATTTATATGGCTGGGAGCATATACCTAAACTGGTCGAGGGAGTCCAGCTATAGATATGTCATTCCAAAGTATGGAGAGCTTCAAGTTTCCACCGGGACGCTTGAGTTGCATCGGCCGTGGAAAGTAGCCCCTTACTTGCTTCTTCGAACTAATGGTCGTGATCTCTTGTTGGATTGTTCTGGGCCATATGAAAGAAATTATTGGTGTGACGATATTGAGAGAGCGGGGTTTGATTCGGGGGGGCGTTATACAGTTAGATGGCATCCTTGGGGTAAGAATGGTAAGAATTTCGTTTTTGAGATTTTAAACGATGGTGGTGTGCTTGTTGGATATGAAAAACAGTGCGCTCTGTATTTGAATTCCCTTGAGAAGGGGCTTCCTGATGGGCAGCTTGTTGTTGCGGCTACGGCGCTAGTTCTTGCTGTTTTTTCAATAGTTGGAATAAGAAAGAAGTGAAATGGCTTCTGTTTCTGCGATGGGTGCTGTTGGGAAGGTGGCATCAATCTATGTGGAAAGTGCTCAGTCGGATGCTTGGATATAGGTGGTCTGGATGGTTGCAAGGGTGCTGCTTTTTCTTGTTTTCGTATATATAGGCGGGAATATGTACTTAACTTGGTCGAGGGAGTCCAATTATAAGTACGTTCTTCCAAAGTATGGAGATCTTCATGTGACCACTGGGACACTTGAGTTGAATCGACCATGGAAACTAAGTCCTTACTTGCGCCTTCGAGCTAATGACCGTGATGTCTTGTTGTATTGTTTTGGACCATATGAAAGGAACTACTGGTGCGATGCTCTTGAGAGAGCCGGGTTTGAGTCAGGGGGACGTTACACAGTTAGATGGCATCCTTGGGGTAAGAATGATCAGAATTTCGTGTTTGAGATTTCAAACGATAGTGATGTGCTCTTAGGATATGAAAAACAGTGCGATCTATTCTTGAGCTCCCTTGATGAGGGGCTTTCGTACGGTCAGCTTGTGGCTGCGGCTGCAATGTTCTTTCTTGCTATTGGTGCAATATCTGGAATAAGGAAGGGATGAAGTGGCTTCTGTTCTTGCGATTGATGCTGCTGGGCAGGCCTATATATGTGACAAATGCTCAGTCGGGTGTTGTGTTCAAGGATATTGAGCAGGCGATTTCGAACTAAGGGTTGCCGTCAAACGTGAGTGCCCCACGTGTCAGGATAGATGTCCTCTGATCCCGATCCAAAATCGGGTCTTGAGTCTGTGGCGCACTTAGGGGCTTGCATTGACCTGCTCCGCTGTAGTCTATCCCGTGTCTTTTCATTTATAGAGAATATTCGGATGCCTGTTTCTTGGAATCCAAGCTAAATGACGCCTGTTCTTATGTTGACTCTCGTTGTGGCGGCTTATGGGCTCTACGTTGGGGGTGAGTTGATTCGTGTTCACTTTCTTCCGGATGAGGAGAAAAAGTCTGTTCCAGTTGAGGAACGAAAAGCACGATTGATGAGGCGTGCCGGGCAAGTTAAGTCCGTCTTATTGGTATTGTTTGTTCTGGTGACTATTTCAAATCTGAAGAGATAGATCTTGACGGAATCAGGGGGGCAGGCGAAGTTGGAGGGGCAGAGCACGGTTTCGCTGAGGAAGCAGCGGGCTGACTACAGTTTTACCCCTGCCAGCCTGGAGGCATGCTGAAAAAACCCTGCTGGCCCATGAATGGGTGGCCTACCCTATGCCGAGTCCCCTTTGGTGGGCCGGCCCAGGTGCTGGACTAATTGGCGTGCCTTATCCTCCGTGATATTTGGTCTGATCCCAGTGCTCTTTCGGCCGGGTGCGGAAAA
>SSFW01000129.1 GCA_008015595.1 Nitrosomonas sp.
CGATTCATTCTTAGTTCTACCTGCAATAGGAAAAGATGGATTACCTGCCAGTGGCTACCCATGCTATATCAACGATGGCCATGATCAGCTATCTAGGTTAAAAAACCTATCTTGAGTCCTGACTTTGATACGAGCCATAAATTTTAAATTAATAAGAAAATAGTTATTAGGAAAAAAATGAGTATTTTAAGAAAAATCAACTATTTAATTGTATGTTTATTTTTGAAGATTTTTTCGTGTACTTTAAATGCTACTTCTTTTGATATTATTGAGTTGAGTGGCTACATGAATGGATTTGTAGACAGTAGTTACTTCTCTGGTATTGATGGAGCAAGAATTCAAAGTAATGCTGAAATTTTTCCGGGTTCAGAAGTTTTCTTTGAACAACCTGAGTTTCTCTTGGGTAAGTTCACAAATAACTTAATAATATTTGAAAACGGTTCAATTGCAGGTGGAAGTGTGTCATGGTTAGTTAATAATATTGGAGCTTCTCCGCTAACTCATGTGCAATTTTATGCATACTTAGATGCAGATATCATTGCGGGGGATGAGGAAGATTTTGCTGAAGGTCACGCTGGCGATTTTTTTCAGATTGCGAAATTGGGAGATTCTGATCAACTAACGAATCTCCTTCTGGGAACATTGCCACATGATGGTGGAATTAATGGTGGAGGATTACTAGGGCCAGGTGATATAACATTAGCAATAGGTTTTGAAATTGGTACATTAGCAGTAGGTGACTCATTTCTAATTAATCTACAATTCGGGGTTGATGGACTTCATCAGTTTAGTAGTTATGGAGATTTTTTTCTGAATGGGTCAGTTATCAAAATGTCTGAACCTAATTCTCTTCTATTGATTGCTATAGGTTCTGTTGGAATTATTCTATTTAGGCGAATAAGTTTAAGAAGCATAGGGATATTGTAGATTTTTCCTTTTTTAACGAAAAATCATAAATTTCTACAATCTTACTGGAGGTGGTTTGTTACAACTATTTCAAACTTTTTTTCTATATTAATAATTTTTAAGAATGCAAACTAATCCTATGTAAACAATTGCCCAAGAACACATAGAAAACCCCCCAAATTTTTTGGCCTGAATGGCTACACAATTATTGTGAATAGGGGTAATTTTTTTACGCTAGATCATTATATTTGCTAACTGGCTGATATGTATAGATTATTTTTTATTTGTAAATGTTGTTTGGCAATTTTTGATTGCCCAAATTTGCTCGAAAGCAGGTATCATACGCTGTTAAAGTTATAACAAAAAAAATCTTACTATTCATTATTTTTTATTAGTGTATTTATAGGGAGAAAGTAGCAAATGTCACAAAAACATCCTGTTATTGCCGTGACTGGATCTTCGGGCGCCGGTACATCGACTGTCAAAAATAGTTTTGAACATATTTTTCGTCGTGAAAAACTCAATGTAGCGATTGTTGAAGGGGATAGCTTCCATCGTTATGATCGAGAATCAATGAAAGCTGCCGTTGCAGAGTCAGCAAAAAACAATGGGCGGCCGATTAGTCATTTTGGTCCAGAAGCTAATGAATTTGAGAAATTGGAAGCCTTGTTCAAAGAATATGGGGAAACAGGTTCTGGAATGACGCGTTTGTACCTTCATAATGATGAAGAAGCAGCGCCATATAATCAAAAACCAGGAACGTTTACCCCTTGGAAAGCGATTGCATCGGGTACCGATTTGCTTTTTTATGAAGGCCTTCATGGGGGAGCAAAAAGCGATACTGCAGATGTTGCAAAATATGTTGATTTATTGGTTGGTGTGGTACCAATCGTAAATCTGGAATGGATACAAAAAATTCATCGTGATATGAATGCACGTGGTTATTCAGCGGAAGCTGTAACACAAACGATTCTTCATCGCATGCATGATTATGTGCATTATATAACCCCGCAATTTTCAAGAACCCATATTAATTTTCAACGCGTTCCCATGGTGGATACTTCGAATCCATTTATTGCTAGAGAGATACCAACGCTCGATGAAAGTATGGTGGTGATTCGATTCCGTGATTACAAGGATGTTGATTTTCCATTCTTATTAAATATGTTGCACGATTCTTTCATGTCTCGTCCCAATACCCTTGTTGTTCCAGGCGGTAAAATGGGCATGGCCATTGAATTGATTTTAACGCCACTTATTATCGATTTAGCAAAAAAGAGCAAGCATTAATGAAGCGTTAGTTGTAACACGCTGATAATCTAACTGAACCTTACCGAATTTCAACGAGTTGGTAAGGTTCTTTTGTTTCTGAAGAAGATTTAACCCCGATTAACTAGGAATGATCACTCAATCCTAGCAAACCAAACGTGCTGGACACATTCTCTCATGACTTCTTTACTTAATGGATTGAATCCCGAGCAGGCAGAAGCTGTTACATTACCTTATCAATCTGCTTTAATTCTCGCGGGGGCTGGAAGCGGTAAAACGCGGGTATTGACCACGCGGATTGCGTATTTGATTCAATCAGGTCAGGCGAGTCCCAATAGCTTACTTGCGGTAACTTTTACCAATAAAGCTGCACGAGAAATGGTGACACGGTTAGGGGCTTTATTGCCAATTAATACGCGTGGTATGTGGATTGGTACTTTTCACGGCTTATGTAATCGTATGTTGCGCGCCCATTACCAGGAAGCCCGGTTACCTCAAGCATTTCAGATCATGGATATGGGAGATCAGCAGTCGTTCATCAAACGGCTGATGAAAGCACTTGCCATCGATGAAAAAGCATTTCCACCGCGGCAAATTCAGTGGTTCATCAATAATGCAAAAGAAGAGGGTTTGCGTGCTTCGCAGTTAGAAGCACATGATGCCTTTTCCCGTAAGATGGGAGAGTTTTATCAAGTTTACGAAGAACGATGTATGCAAGAAGGCATCGTTGATTTTGCTGAACTCCTGCTGCGTTGTTATGAACTGCTGCTTCATCATGAAGCATTGCGTCGCCACTATTGCGATCGATTCCGTTACATTCTGATCGACGAATTTCAAGATACCAATCGATTGCAGTATAAATGGCTCAAGTCATTGGCCGGAATTGGTTTTCCTCAGCATGCAGCCGTTTTTGCAGTGGGTGATGATGATCAAAGTATTTATGCATTTCGCGGTGCGCATGCTGGAAATATGAAAGAATTTGAGCGCGATTTTGCTGTTCAGAAAATCATCAAACTTGAGCAGAACTACCGGTCTCATGGCAATATCCTCGATGCAGCCAATGCGCTGATTGATAATAATCAAGGGCGTTTAGGTAAGAATTTATGGACGGCGGAAGGCAGTGGGGAGTTAATTCGAGTCTATAACGCGGCTACCGATTTTGAGGAAGCGGCTTTCATTGTAGAAGAGGTAAAAGCGTTAAAAGCTGAAGGTGTACCGCTCTCAGAAATCGCCTTACTTTATCGATCGAATGCCCAATCAAGGGTGTTGGAGCACAGCTTGTTTAATGCTTCGTTATCGTATCGAGTCTATGGTGGTATGCGATTTTTTGAGCGGCAAGAAATCAAACATGCCCTGGCTTACCTCCGATTAGTGACTCAACCAGAAGATGATACCTCATTGTTGCGCATCATTAATTTTCCTGCGCGTGGGATTGGATCACGTAGTCTTGAACAATTACAGGATGATGCGAAACAGCTCGGAATGAGTTTATGGGCGACTGCTCTGCAAAAATGTGGACCGGCGCTCGAACAGGCTAAAGTTCAAAAGGGAGTAACAGGGTTTGTTGCGTTGATTAAATCGATGCAGCAGGGGTGTCGTGACTTACCTTTACCAGAAATCATTCGTTTTGTGATCGCACAAAGTGGCTTATTAGCGCATTATGCGGCTGATCGTGAAGGTGCTGAGCGGCTTGATAATTTGAACGAGCTGATTAACGCTGCGGTAAGTTTTGTACATGAATCGGAAGATGATAGCCTTATTTCATTTTTGTCACATGCGTCACTAGAGGGTGGTGAGCATCAAGCGGATCAACATCAAGAAGCATTACAGCTCATGACAGTTCATGCAGCGAAAGGATTAGAGTTTCATAGTGTGTTTTTGAGTGGTTTGGAGGAGGGGCTCTTTCCACATGAAAACAGTCGATCAGAGGCAAATGGTCTCGAAGAAGAACGCCGTTTGATGTATGTGGCAACAACGCGTGCACGCCGGCGGCTGTATTTGAGTTTTTCTCAGAGTCGTATGCTTCATGGTCAGACACATTACAATGTACCTTCACGGTTCATTGAAGAAATCCCGGAGCACTTATTAAAATGGTTACAACCTAAGCATCAGAATTTATCGAACACAGATTTTAATCGTGGGTGGAGAACAACTCAAAATCAATTGGGTGGTGTATCTAATCTTAATCATTCAGTTAGTAGTATGAGTAAACAAACTACCTGGCAGATTGGGCGCTCCGTTTCTCATGGAACTTTTGGTGCTGGTGTCATCGTTAACTGTGAAGGTCAGGGAAAAGATCTACGAGTACAAGTTCGATTTAGTCGTGCAGGAACCAAGTGGCTCCTGCTTGAATACGCCAACTTGACGCTACTCTGATATTAATGATTGGCTTCTGAGTCGCTACTCGTATCTTCGTCGTTCTGGTTAGTTTCTTCTGAGGGTGGTTCAGAGGGAAAAATATCCTGATAGCTTGCGTAAATGGAAGCAAAGATCGTTGGTAGTATTACGATATAGAGAATAATGAGTATCAGTGGCGGTGGTACGGCACCAAAGAGGCTCAATAGTTTTACTGTGGCGGTAGAAATCAGGAAAAACAATATCAATAGTGTGATGCCATAGACAAAGAAAGGCGCCATATTGTTTAGACAGGCAAAGAAACTTTTTCGTATTGCAATCGCAGGGGGTAGGTTCTCAAAAATAATGAGCAAGGGTGCAAACCATATTGCCATCATCAAAGGAATGCTTAGCCCTAAAGCAGCGAGCCAGGCTGATAATACGTTATCCATGATTCCCATCAATTCATTTTCGCCAAATCGTTTTCCATAAACGAGCATATCGATGAGGGCATCACCGCCCATTAGCATAAAAATACCGACAATGAGAACGAGCGCGATTAGATTAAATCCGCCAACGGTGATCAGTGGAGCGGTATTTTTCCTAAAACCAACGAATAAGTGTTCAAGCTGAAGTCGCTGGCCTTGATCAAGACTTTGGCAGCCAACCATTACGCCAGCAACTAGGACGGGTGAAATCAATAAAAAGGCAAAGATTCCTAAAACAGGGAGGATTTGCAAGGTGAGTTCGACCATCAGAAATGTGGAGCTGAGTAGCATCCAAACAAACGGAGATAACTTAAAATAGTAAAAACCACTTAAGATCCACTGTAAACCTTGTCTCCCACGAACATGCCGAGCTTCCATGAATTCTTTTTCTCCAATTGATAGATGAAAGGATAGTGATACTGATACTGCGTAAAAAGCTACACCCAAATTTCCAAAAGTTTCGTATGACGTGATTGATGATCTATCAATATTTGTCGGAAATGATCGGGGTTTTTCTTGTGCGTTAATTCTCCAGGGCGAGGCAAATGAAAATCGTATAAGCGCGATAACCAGAATCTTAATGCACCCGCTCTGAGCATGATGGGCCACATCATGTGTTCTTCAGAATTTAAGTTACGAACGCAGTGATAAGCGCGAATTAGCGCACGTGCTTTTTCGTCATCAAAAATAATTTTCTCAGTTATACACCAATCGTTGAGTGTAATCGCTAAATCGTAAATTAACGCATCATTACAAGCAAAATAGAAATCAATGATGCCACCAACGGTCGTTTCCGTAAACAATACGTTGTCGCGGAACAGATCTGCATGAATGACTCCATGGGGAAGATTGATCTTTCGATAAGCAGATTGGAATTCAAGCTCTGTACTTAGCAGTTTCTGATCTTCTGCGGATAAGAAAGGCATTACCGCTTTAGCTGCTATGTTCCACCATTTGGGCCCCCGTGGGTTTTCCATATAGGCAGGGTAGGTTAATCCAGCTAGATGCATTTTTGCAAGCATGGTGCCGATTTCAGCGCAGTGCGCAATGGTTGGTTCAGTCAACGATACGCCAGGTAGAAAAGTTACGATACTGGCTGGTTTTCCATTCAATTCGCCCAGTAATCGGTGTGTTTGGGTTGGAACTGGATTAGGGCAGGGAATACCTTGATTTGATAAATGGGCCATCAAATTAAGGTAATACGGTAGTTCAGTAGTTGTTAATTTCTCAAATAATGTAAGAATGTACTTCCCGGTAGAAGTTATTACCCGATAATTGGTATTTTCGATACCGGAAGTAATCCCTTGAAGTTCAATAAGCGTTCCTAGCGAATAGTTCTGAAGCCAATCAGAAAGTTGTTCCTGGGTAACCGATGTAAAAACCGACATGAAATAAAGTAAAGAGAAACTGAAAAACGTTATTCAACCCAACTGAATCATTACCTACAATTGTTGGGTTAAATTTAAAATCGATAAAGTTGCCACATTGGAACACTAACACCCGATTCCATATCACCGCGGTGAATTTCTCCAACAGGGCTGCGTTTATTGAGCAGAAAATAGGGCTTACCGATACGAGGAATGACTTTAATCATATAAAGCTGGCCGTTAACCCGATATTCCTCAATCGTTTCTTCATCCCCCTTTTTAATGGTGACTTGCGGTTCCATTGAGGGATCAGCGCCAAGATCAGGCAATTCGGGCATTTCTTGTTCAGACTGGTTAATTAAATCAGGGGGGGGTGGAGGGGAAGCGGGTTCAGATTTATTTGCAGTATTCGATTGAGCAGATACCGTTCCAAACCAGATTGTACTGAATAATAAAATAGTCATAATTTGATACATACCGATCCTGATTTCTGTAGAGCGCATAGCAGCCATTCTATCCGAAAAATAAATGATTTATAAATTTAGCTGTAATTCTTTTTCAGCAGGGGAAGGTTCAAAACCAGAGGTTTCATAGTATTGAAAGATAGCATCGACGATTTGTTTAGGGTCATCAATAATTTGTATTAAATGCATATCCTCAGGAAAAATGTAACCTTCCTGGACCAGTGTTTTTTGAAACCAATCGATTAGACCATTCCAGAATTCCGAACAGACCAAGATAATCGGCATTTTTCTTGTTTTTCCTGTTTGAACGAGCGTTAATGCTTCCATTAACTCATCGAGTGTACCAAACCCCCCTGGCATTACCACATAAGCTGTGGCAAATTTTACGAACATATATTTGCGAGCAAAGAAATGGCGAAAGGTCTGGCTAATATCTTGGTAGATATTGCGATGTTGCTCGTGTGGTAGTTGAATATTGAGCCCAATACTTGGCGATTTCCCAAAATAAGCCCCCTTGTTGGCAGCTTCCATAATTCCGGGACCACCCCCTGAGATGACAGAAAAGCCGGCATCCGACAATTGTCGTGCAATCGCTTCGGTTAATTTATAATAGGGGTGGCTTGGATCCGTGCGTGCACTGCCAAAGATACTAACTGCCGGTTGAATATGTTCTAAGCGTTCGGTTCCTTCGACGAATTCGGACATGATACCGAACACACGCCAGGATTCCCGAGTTGACCAAAGTTTCTCCAATGACATGACGCCACCTAATTTTTCTTGCAAGCTCATATAGGTCCTTTCTTTAGATGAAAACACTCTTGTTAGTTGATGGCTCGTCTTACTTGTACCGTGCTTTTCATGCATTGCCTGATTTGCGTAATCGTCATAATAAGCCAACGGGTGCCATTTATGGGGTGCTGAATATGTTACGCCGCTTACATAAGGATTTTCAGTCAGATTATAGCGCTTGCGTGTTTGATGCAAAAGGCAAAACATTTCGCGACGAGATCTATCCTGAATATAAAGCGCATCGCCCCCCCATGCCGAGTGATCTAGTGGACCAGATTACGCCCTTGCATGATTGTATCGAAGCGATGGGCTGGCCTTTGCTGATTGTGGAGGGTGTTGAAGCAGATGACGTGATCGGAACACTGGCTAAACAAGCTTGCAGTCATGGGATGCAATGCATTATTTCAACGGGCGATAAAGACATTGCGCAACTCGTTAATCATGCAATAAAGCTGGTTAATACCATGAATAATGAGACGTTGGATGCAGAAGGTGTCGTTAAAAAGTTTGGGGTAAATCCGGCACAGATCATTGATTATTTAGCATTGGTGGGTGATAGTTCTGACAATATTCCTGGTGTTGAGAAAGTGGGCCCAAAGACTGCAGTCAAATGGTTATCACACTATCAATCTTTGGATAATTTAATCTTACACGCCAATGAGATTACGGGGGTCGTTGGGGAGAATTTGCGTAAGGCATTGCCATGGTTGAGTGTAGCCCGTCAATTACTAACCATTAAATGCGATGTATCGCTACCGGTTGATTTTGAGGGACTCATTACTAAGCAGCAGGATATTCCCAAGTTGATTGCGCTCTATGATGAGTTAGAGTTTAAAACTTGGCTACGTGAACTCAAGGCGAGTAATACCCTTGCTTCAGAGGATAGGGAGCAGATGGAGAATCAAGTTACACAGCACCAAAACAACTCGAATTCACGAGCAAATGTTAAACAGAGCGATATTCATTATGAAACGATAACCACAGAAACCCAGCTTGATCGATGGATAATACAATGTGAGCAGGCGCCCATTGTTTCAGTCGATACGGAAACGACGAGCTTAGATCCGATGCAGGCGCGAATCGTTGGTATTTCATTCAGTATTGAATCTAGTAAAGCAGCCTATATTCCATTAGGACATGCTTATACAGGAGTACTCGACCAGTTAGATTTAGATTATGTGCTGAATAAACTGAAGCCCTGGCTGGAAGACGCAACAAAAATCAAAGTAGGCCAAAATTTAAAATACGACAAACATGTTCTGGCCAATCACGGCGTAATTCTCAATGGGGTTGCGCATGATACGTTATTACAGTCTTATGTGCTGGAATCACATCAACCCCATAATATGGATAATCTGGCATTGCGCCATCTCGATATTGAAACGATTCACTATGATGCGGTAACAGGAAAGGGTGCGAGTAAGATCGGATTTGAGCAAGTGGCGATTGAGCAGGCGACACGATATGCAGCAGAAGATGCAGATATTACCTTGCAATTGCACCGCTATCTCTATCCTAAAATTGAGCAAGATCGTTCATTACAGTTTGTGTATCACCAAATTGAAATGCCACTGCTCGCTGTGCTCTTTCAAATCGAACGAAATGGTGTATTACTTGATTCTAACTTGCTTCATGTGCAAAGCCGGGATCTTGCGCAACAGCTTTATCATTTGGAAAATCAGGCTTATGCCCTGGCTGGTCAGGTATTCAATCTAAACTCTCCCAAGCAAATTCAAGAAATTCTGTTTGAACAACTGAGGTTACCCGTCATTAAAAAGACGCCAAAGGGAGCCCCTTCTACCGATGAAGATGTTTTGCAACAGCTTGCATTGGATTATCCTTTGCCCAAAGTATTGTTGGATTACAGAGGGCTGGCCAAGCTTAAGTCAACGTATACCGATAAATTGCCTCAAATGGTCAATTCCAATACAGGACGTGTCCATACCAATTATGCCCAGGCGGTTGCGGTAACAGGGCGATTGGCCAGCAATGATCCTAATTTACAAAACATTCCTATTCGAAGCCCAGAAGGGCGCAAAATACGTGAAGCATTTGTTGCGCCAGAAGGGAGTCAGATTATTTCTGCTGACTATTCTCAAATCGAACTGCGCATTATGGCGCATATCTCACAAGATCAAGGGCTGCTCAAAGCATTTGCGGCGGAAGAAGATATTCATCAAGCGACAGCGGGAGAAATCTTTGGTGTACCCATTGATCAAGTGAATGCGGAACAACGGCGTTACGCGAAAGTGATTAACTTTGGTCTAATCTATGGGATGTCTGAATTTGGTTTGGCCAGCCAACTCGGGATCGAACGTAGTGCCGCCCGTGTTTATATCGAACGCTATTTTGCACGTTATCCAGGCGTTGCTCAGTATATGCAGCAGACGCGAGAGCGAGCGAGAGAAAAGGGTTTTGTTGAAACCGTATTTGGTCGCCGTTTGTGGTTACCGGAAATTAATAGTACGCATCATAATCGTCGACAAGGCGCTCAGCGTGCGGCGATCAATGCTCCCCTGCAAGGGACCGCGGCTGATATCATTAAACTGGCGATGATTGCAGTCCATAATTGGTTGATCAATCATCAATTAAAGACCAAGCTCATCATGCAGGTTCATGATGAATTAGTGCTTGAAGTGCCTGATGCTGAGGTGGCAATCGTTCAAGCAAACTTATCGCAATTGATGGAAAATATTGGTACATTTGATGTTCCCTTACGAGTCAAGGTCGGGATCGGAAAAAATTGGGAGCAGGCCCATTGATCTTTTTGATATGAAAAAATGAGTAATAAAGAACAAATGCAAGTTTATCGTGAGCGCCGTAATCGTTTACTTGATCAACTGACCCATGGTATTGCAGTGATTGCAACAGCACCGATGCGACCCAGAAACCGAGATAGCTATTATCCGTATCGGTTTGACAGTTATTTTTATTATTTGACTGGTTTTGAGGAACCAGAAGCGGTATTGGTTGTGGTTGCAGAGAATCAACAAGGTAACGCAGAGCAGATTTTATTTTGTCGTGATAAGAATTTAGAGCGAGAGATTTGGGATGGTTTTCGTTATGGTCCTGATGCCGCATGCGAGCGGTTTAAATTTGACAGCACTTACCCGATCAGCAGACTCGACGAAATGATGCCTAAGTTACTCGCGAACCAATCAACTGTCTATACGATGATTGGACAAGATCCAGCTTGGGATGCGCAAATCACAGGATGGGTTAATCGTGTTCGTGAACAAACTCGAAGCGGCATCACTGTACCGGATACGCTTGCCGATGTACGTAAAATCTTGGATGAGATGCGCTTGTTTAAAGATGAGTATGAACTTACCCTAATTCGGCAAGCCGCTAAGATTGCAGTAGATGCCCATCGGCGTGCAATGAAGCATGCTAACCCCGGTTTATTCGAATATGAAATTGAAGCAGAATTAATTCATGAGTTTCGTCGCCAAGGCGCATTAGCACCAGCATATACCCCAATTGTAGCGGGAGGTGCAAACGCTTGTGTACTTCATTACATTGAAAATAACATGCGCCTTCAATCGGGTGATTTATTACTGATCGATGCGGGTTGCGAATATGGGGGGTATGCATCGGATATTACACGAACTTTTCCGATAAATGGGCGATTTACCGCAGTACAACGTGATCTTTATCAATTGGTTCTTTCTGCACAAGATGCGGCTATTGAGGCTGTGCAACCCGGACACACTTGGGATAATCCCCATCAAGCAGCATTGACAGTTCTTGTTCAAGGATTCATTGATCTTGGGTTGTGTCAAGGGAGTGTTGAAGGCATTATTGAATCGGAAGATTATAAGCGTTTCTATATGCATCGTACGGGACATTGGCTTGGTTTGGATGTGCACGATGCGGGTGAATATAAGCAAGCTGGCGCATGGCGCGAGTTAAAACCAGGCATGTTGTTAACGGTCGAACCTGGGTGCTATATCCGTCCTGCTGACAATGTCCCTAATCATTTCTGGAATAATGGCATTCGGATTGAAGATGATGTGTTGGTTACCGCCGAGGGACATGAAGTTTTGACTGCTGCTGCGCCCAAAACAATCGTGGAAATAGAGGAGTGGATGTATGAAAGAAGATGACCCTAGACAAATTATCATTAGCAAGATTATCGAACATCGAGAGAATAATGCATCTCAGTCTGAATATTCAACTTCGGTATCTCCTGTTAGTCGTTGGTTATTTTACTTGGCGCTTATTCCAGTCACAATTATCGTTTTTTTTGTGGGTTTTTTCTTTTTCTCGATTTTATTAGCTATTCTATTGGTAGCTATGGCGGGGATTGGTGCAAGGATTTGGTGGTTGCGACGTAAATTCAAACAAGCAGCGAATGCGCAAGAAGAGATCAAGTCTGCAGAGATCGAAGATGCTGAAATAATTGAAACGGTAATTCACAAAACGAATAAAAAGTAGTTAGTAATCCCGTGAATATTAGTTTGGTAGCGGTTTTTTATTAAGGAGGAAATTTCATGAATAGTGATTCAACTGCTGTACGTAAAGCTGATGCTAGTAGCGCAAATGCCTTGCAAGTGAATATTCGGATGCAACCAGGTGAGCATACCGGACAGCCTATTTTTTCCAATCTAACATCGGTACAGGCGAGCCAAGGTGTGGTTGTGATCGATTTTGGATTTATCGAGCCACAAATGATTCAAGCGTTAAGTCGATTGGCTCAATCTGGCGAAAAAGCACCTAATACGATTAGCGCAAAGATGTCATGTCGTATGGTGGTTAGCGTTGAGGCGGCTAGCCAGTTAGCTCAGCAGCTTAGCCAGCTTTTTGTGAAAAAAACATGAAAATGTAAACTGACCAGGAGTGATTGTGAACCAATCTAATCCGCTACCAGTGAAGATTAAGTTACAGCAGGACGAGCGGTCAGGAAAGCCCAGTTATGCTAATTTTACGACTGTGCAACATGGCCAAGGCAAGATTGTTATTGATTTTGGTTTTTTTGATCCAAAGTTGTTACAAGTATCTGTCAATGTTGATAACAAGCCATTAGGTGTAATCGATGCTCACTTGTCTCGTCGTATTATCCTCAGTCAAGAGGTAGCAACCCAGTTTGCTCAACAATTGAGCCAACTGTTTACAAAGCACGGAGATGTAAAAGAACCACAAAGTGAATCGGTGATGACGGATACTCTACCGAGTGAAATACAGGACCACAGTCCTGAACAAGGTGAGAATTTATCAGAAAATCCCAAGAAGGGGTTCCGCTTTCCTTGGTTCAAGAAAAAATAGTAAAACAGGAAGGGCGATGACTTCCAGTGCTTATCTGGTTATTTACGAGTATTTTTATTAAAAGAAGCGTGGTGTTTGGTGGGTGCTGGATTCCGGTTCTCAATATGGCGGAACGTAATTCGTCCATTGCTGATATCGTACGGTGAAAGTTCTATGGTAATTTTGTCTCCAGCCAGTATACGAATATGATTCTTTTTCATTTTACCCGCAGTGTAGGCTACAAGCTGGTGCCCATTTTCTAACGTGACTAAATACCGAGAATCAGGTAATACCTTATCAACGGTGCCATTCATTTCAATAAGCTCTTCTTTTGCCATCAATTTATTTCCTGGAAAGGTGTTGATTAAAAATAAAAAGCCTGGAATGTGTCCCAGGCTTTTATAGCGGGTCACACAATTTAGTGACCCATAAAGAAGTTGGTGATCGTACTTAAGCAGGACGTATATTTACTGCCTGCGGACCTCTAGGTCCCGGCGAAGTATCATAGCTTACTCGTTGATTTTCTCTGAGTGTTCTAAAACCGCCACCTTGAATTGCTGAGTAATGTACAAATACATCAGTACTACCGTTTCCCGGTGTGATGAAACCAAATCCTTTTTCATCATTGAACCACTTAACAGTGCCCATTGCCATGTTTTATATCCTTTAAAGAAAGTTATTAAGAAGAAAGGGACTTATTCCCCAAAGGCGAGGATCAAGATGACAAAGGAAAGAGGGATAAAAAAACCAACAACATTTATATCATAAGAAAATTTAAACCAAACAGCTTTAACATTGCTTGAGAATCGCTTTCCATAATATGCGCCTTATTGATGAGATAAGCAAATTTATTTTAGGCAATTGTCGATCTTCATAATGGTTTGTCAGGATAGCGTTTAATAACCAGCGGCAACTGCTTGCTCAAACCAGTCGGAAAATGTACCAATCGAGATAATCTGATTACCTGAAGCAGGGCCTAAGTAGTAAACCTCACCATTCGCTATACCCACATAAGATTGGGTAATCGGGTAATAGCGATAGTAATAATTTTCAAACGTTGCTGAGACGGTTTGACCTGAGCCAAGTGGATTGGCCGGGGATAGATATTGCGAATAAAATGCTTCTAAATAAGAAAATAAACGATCTGAATCATTCTCCGGTGTATCGGTTTTGTTAGAGGTGATCCGGCTAACAATGACTAGATTTTTTTCCTGTAATTTGTGATCTTCAATCGCACCGATGATGGGTAATGTCGAAAAAACACTTCCTGCATTGGTTCGGGGTAATGCAGCAATGGCATCAGCCACTTGCATGCCATTACCCAGCACTTGTCCAAATACTGTAAATCCTTCATTTTGCTTATTCAGATCTGCGGAGTTATCGGCTAGATTGATAAACCATTCGCTGGTAGCGCTATTGGGTTTGTCAGGCAGTTTTGCCATAGCAATCGTACCGCGCACATTGGAACGCGTGACACTAAATTCATTGTCGACTGGTGATAGTTTGGCAATAGTATTGACCGCATTCGTCGTTTGATTCCATACGTAGCCTCCTCCTTGAATGATGAATCCAGGTATCGTTCGATGAAAGAAAGAACGATCGTAGGCGTTGCTCTTTAGGTATTCAAAGAAATTAGCAACTGTTCTAGGTGCGGTTTCATCGTGGAGTTTAATATCGATGACTCCTAGTGTTGTTTGCAGTCGAATGATTGTAGCTGTGCTTGTAAGTGGGGAAATTAAGAGAAAAAGACCGACTAAGCCTATACAGAATCGGGTTAATCGCAAATTATTCATTTTTCTAATACTCCTCTGGTTATACTAAAAAGGGATATCATCTTCCAAATCATCAAATCGATCACTTTTTTTGGATTGTCCAGTTGGTTTATCTGAAAAGTTAGCGCTATTATATTCGCCATCTTTGTCAGTAGGCTCATAACTAGCGCCACCGGAACGGCTTCCTAGCATCTGCATACGATCAGCAACGATTTCGGTCGTATAGCGTTCTATATTGGATTTATCTGTCCATTTGCGCGTTTGTAATCTACCTTCGATATAAACTTGTGAGCCTTTTTTTAAATACTCACCAGCAATCTCGGCTTGCTTGCCAAACATGACGACACGATGCCATTCTGTTTTTTCTTGTTTCTCTCCTTCTTTATCTTTCCAAGTATCCGTGGTTGCAATGTTCAGATTTGCCATTGCATCACCACTCGGCATATATCGGATTTCAGGGTCACGCCCTAGATTTCCAACCAAGATCACTTTATTCACTGATGCCATATTTATGCGCCTCCTTTTATCAATTGAACCACTTTTTCTTCATCAAAACCTTTTAGGTCTACTTTCAAGTAAGCAACTTGTTCATTAGCTAAAACGAGTGCCTCATGAACACCCGGTAACGCCGCGAGCTCTCTTGACAGTCCATTTGCTCGTTGATTATCCATTTCTGCAACATGATACATTTTTGAACGAACTGCAGCAGGCGATTTCATTGTAAAGGCGAAATAAAGCCAAACCAATAACAACATTGTACAAAATACGATAATCGCTGTGAGACCAACGTGCTGATATAAATATCCACCAAGGCTTGCACCCACGAATGCACCTAAGAATTGCGTGCTGCTATAGATACCGATAGCTGTTCCTTTGGCTTCAACGGGTGCAATTTTAGAAATAAGTGAAGGCAAGCTGGCTTCTAATAAATTAAATGCAGTAAAAAAAATGACTAATGCGATACCGATTCCCCATAAAGATTGGTTTGTAAATGCAATCAAGCCTTGACCTATTGTTAGTAAAGCAATCGCAGTGATGAAGACGGGTTTGAGTTTGGCTTTTTTTTCTCCATAAATAATAGCAGGTATCATTAATAAGACGGATAGAACGAGAACTGGCAAATACATTTGCCAATGATGATCTGCAGCAAGCCCAGCCTCACGAAGTGAAAGAGGAACAACGAGCCAAAGCGCCATTAAAACCGCATGTAAAGCAAAAATACCATAATTTAATCTGAGCAATTCTGGATGACGGAGCGCTGTCGAGAAACGGCTTTTCGAGACTTCAGCATCTGAATGGAAACGACTGACGATGGGATCAGGAATGATTTTATGAACCACGATAATAGCGATTATCGCAAGTAAGCCCGTCATAATGAAAATACCCGGTACACCAATCCATTGATTGAGTAATGGCGCAATCATGAGTGAAATTGCAAACGTTGCACCAATTGTCATGCCAATCATTGCCATGGCTTTTGTTCGGTGTTCTTCACGTGTAAGATCGGCCGCAAGTGCCATGACTGCCGCGGAAATTGCGCCAGCACCTTGGATTACACGGCCTGCGATTACCCAATAAATGTCAATGGCGGTTGCAGCGATAAAGCTACCGATGGCAAATAATACGAGACCAAGATAAATAACAGGTTTACGACCGATACGATCGGATAACCAGCCAAATGGAATTTGCAAAATAGCTTGAGTTAATCCATAAGCGCCCAGTGCGATACCAACTAGCGTAAAATTATCTCCGCCCGGTAAATGTTCAGCAAATAACGCAAAAACCGGTAGGATAATGAATAGGCCAAACATACGCAGACCGTAAACGCTGGCAAGGCCAACTGAAGCGCGCTTTTCGAGCGGTGACATTTTTTCAGGATTGGGTAACGACGACATGAATCTGATTGTGATAAAACTAGAAAGTTGGGTATATTATCAGGTTGACCCATACTTAGATAGCCGATGGAACTAATCAAAATACGAGGGGCGCGTACCCACAATCTCAAAAATATCAATCTGGATATTCCCCGCAATAAGCTTGTCGTCATTACGGGTTTATCAGGGTCAGGTAAGTCTTCACTGGCTTTTGATACACTTTATGCGGAAGGGCAAAGACGTTATGTCGAGTCGTTATCCGCTTATGCTCGGCAATTTCTTCAATTAATGGAGAAACCCGATGTTGATTTAATCGAGGGGCTGTCACCTGCGATTGCCATAGAACAAAAAGCAACCTCGCATAATCCTCGATCAACTGTCGGAACGGTAACAGAAATTCATGATTACTTGCGCTTACTATACGCACGAGTTGGCGATCCTTTTTGTCCTGAACATGGAATTAAACTCTCTGCCCAGAGCGTATCGCAAATGGTTGATCATGTGCTGCTATTACCGGCTGATACTAAACTAATGGTACTAGCGCCGAGTGTTGTGGGACGTAAAGGCGAGCAACATGACCTGTTTGATGAATTACGTGCCCAAGGATTTACAAGAATCCGACTAGATGGATCGATTTACGAGATTGATCAGCTTCCTAAGCTTACAAAAAATAAAAAGCATACGATTGAGGTGGTAATCGATCGGTTAAAAGTTTCTTCGGAAGCAAAACAACGGTTAGCAGAATCCTTTGAGATGGCATTACGCCATGGGGATGGACGGGCAATTGCAGTCGAGATGGAAACAGGGCAGGAGCATCTTTTTTCAGCTAAATTTAGTTGCCCTGTCTGTAATTATGCGCTATCAGAACTCGAGCCTCGACTCTTTTCTTTTAATAATCCCGTAGGAGCTTGTCCAAAATGCGATGGACTGGGGCAAATTACGTTCTTCGATCCCGCACGTGTTGTGACATTACCGCATTTATCGCTGGCAGCAGGCGCCATTAAGCATTGGGATCGGCGCAATCAATTCTATTTTCAAATGTTGACTGCGATCGCGAAACACTATGAATTTGATATTGAAACACCATTTGAACAATTGGCGGACACTATCAAACAGATCATTTTGTTTGGCTCGGGAAAAGAAAAGATTCAATTTACGTTTCTCAATGAGAGTGGTCGCGCACCCAAAGAACTTTATCCCTTCGAAGGGGTGATTCCTAATTTGTCTCGGCGTTATAAAGAAACCGATTCTCAGACAGTTCGGGAAGAATTAGCTAAGTTCATTAATTCACGTATTTGCCCTGATTGTGAGGGCACACGGCTGTGTCGCGAAGCTCGCCATATAAGGGTGAGTGAGCAAGCAATCTATCAAATTAGCGCTTGGCCCTTGAAACAAGCAAGTGCTTTTTTGATCAATTAGTGTTAGCGGGCCATAAGCAGGAAATTGCCGAACGCATTATTAAAGAGATTTCCAATCGCTTGCAATTTCTGAACAATGTTGGATTAGATTATTTGTCTTTAGATCGATCGGCCGATACGCTATCAGGGGGTGAAGCTCAACGAATTCGATTGGCAAGTCAGATTGGTTCAGGGTTGACAGGCGTGATGTATGTGCTCGATGAACCTTCGATTGGGTTGCATCAGCGCGATAATGGACGATTGCTCGATACCTTGCAACAGCTACGTAATTTAGGGAATAGCGTTATCGTTGTTGAGCACGATCAAGACGCCATTTTTCTAGCAGACCATGTGGTAGATATGGGGCCTGGGGCAGGGGAACATGGTGGTTGTGTCATTGCGCAGGGTGCCCCCAGCGAAATTCAACATCATCCAGCTTCACTAACAGGTCAATATCTCTCTGGGAAACGATCAATCGCGATTCCAGCTGTGCGAACCCCCCTTAATCCAGAGCGGATACTAACGCTATCCGGAGTAACCGGAAATAATTTAAAACAGGTTGAACTTAATCTTCCAGTAGGGTTGCTGGTATGCATCACCGGTGTATCGGGATCAGGAAAATCCACATTGATCAACGACACACTATACCGAGCGGTTGCTCAGCAGTTGTATGGCAGTAACACGGAACCCGCACCCTATCAAACTTTGGAGGGCATCACTTTTTTCGATAAAGTGATCAACATCGACCAAACCCCAATTGGTCGTACGCCACGTTCCAATCCGGCTACCTATACGGGTTTATTTACGCCCATTCGCGAATTGTTTGCAGGCGTTCCTCAAGCCCGAGAACGTGGCTATACACCCGGTCGTTTTTCGTTTAATGTGAAGGGAGGACGGTGTGAATCCTGTCAAGGGGATGGTGTCATTAAGGTAGAAATGCACTTTCTGCCGGATATTTATGTTTCGTGTGATGTGTGCCATGGTAAACGCTATAACCGCGAAACGTTAGAGATTCAATATAAGGGCCGGAATATCAATGAAATCTTACAAATGACGGTAGAAAATGCCCATGCCTTTTTTGAGTCAGTTCCCGTCGTGGCTCGTAAATTACAAACATTATTGAATGTAGGGTTGGGTTATATTACGCTAGGACAATCAGCGACTACCTTGTCTGGGGGGGAAGCACAACGGGTTAAGCTTTCATTGGAGTTGTCTAAGCGGGATACAGGGCGTACCTTATATATTCTAGATGAACCAACCACAGGGCTGCATTTTCAAGACATTGATCTCCTTTTGAAAGTACTGCATCGTTTGCGTGATCAGGGAAATACTGTGGTGGTGATTGAGCATAATTTAGATGTGATCAAAACAGCAGATTGGATTGTCGATCTTGGTCCCGAAGGAGGGGATGGGGGTGGTCGAATTATCGTTGAAGGCACACCGGAAAGCATTATTGAACATCCCGAAAGCTTTACAGGGCTTTACTTGAAACCGATACTCGCAGCACAGATAAAAAGGTAAGGTATGAATCCACGCGAACTTCTATTGAATAGCTTTAAGATTGCGCTCGAAGCGGTTGATCCTTTGAAGCTCATACCAGCCCATTTACCGACACCTCCCAAAGGAAATACCTTAGTTGTTGGGGCTGGTAAAGCTGCTGCAGCGATGGCACAAGCGGTTGAAACACATTGGTTACCTGATGCCAATTTAGAAGGTATCGCTATTACTCGCTACGGACATGGTTTACCGACACAACGCATCACTGTGATCGAAGCTGGTCACCCCATTCCTGATCAGAATGGCGAAATGGCGACACGGGCGATCATGGAATCTGCCCGAATACTTGGTCCCGATGATTTAATGCTTTGTTTATTCAGTGGAGGGGGCTCGAGTTTACTCTCGATGCCGATCGAAGGTGTTACCTTTGAAGAACTTAAAGATATCAATCGTCAATTAATTCGGTGTGGTGCGTCAATACAAGAAATTAATACCGTTCGTAAGCATCTTTCAAATGTATTGGGAGGAAGACTCGCTGCAGCCTGTCAAGCGCCGATTCATTGTTTGATCATTTCAGACGTGACGGGAGACAATCCAACGCATGTTTCATCCGGGCCGTGCTCGCCGGATCCGACTACCTACGCGGATGCGCTTGCATTGATTAAACACTATGCGATCGATATTTCATCCAATGTAAGCGCAATTCTGCAACAACGAAGCCAGAACCCAACTGATGAAACGCCTAAAGCGGGTGATACCGCATTTAGAAATGTGAAAAGCCGTGTCATCGCAACCGCGCATCAATCGTTGGTTGCAGTTGAAAGCTTTTTTCGGGAGCATAAAATAACACCGATGGTATTGGGTGATACAGTTACCGGAGAAGCGCGCGAAGTTGCCAAAGTTTACGCAGCACTTGCAAGAGAAATTCGCCATTATGGTACGCCCTTCAGACCACCTGTTGCATTGATATCAGGAGGAGAAACGACCGTAACCATTAAAGGACAAGGGCGTGGTGGGCGCAATACCGAGTTTTTACTATCCCTTGCAATCGAACTCAATGGGTTAGAGCAAGTTTATGCACTGGCTTGTGATACTGACGGAATTGATGGTACTGAAAACAATGCTGGTGCGATCTTAACACCGGATACTATTGCCAGAGCACAGTTACTCGGTCTAAAACCGATAGACTTACTCAATGATAACGATTCGTATCAATTATTCGAATGGTTGAACGACTTGGTTGTGACGGGACCGACACGAACCAATGTCAATGACCTTCGGGTGATTTTGATTACATGAAAACCTTTACAATAGGGGCTAGCTATGACACAGATTATGATTATTTGCTAGCAGGACTATTACGAAATTGATTGAGTAGCATTGCTAACTGATTGAGGTCAAATGGTTTGCTGAGATGCTCGTCCATACCAGCGTCGAGGCAATCTTGCCGGATATGATCGAATGCGTGTGCAGTCACCGCAATAATGGGAATACGCGGTTGGTTAGTTTGCTGCTCCAGTCTGCGAATATGGCGTGAGACTCTTGCAAAATCTAGCAAATTTCCTGTACCAGTGTAATTTTGGATTTATTGGTCAGTTCTTGAGCGTTTTTCAGCTATTCTTCTGTAGTAAGCTGGAAATAATCACCTTAAACCGACTATTTCTGGTTGTAAGGGCGCAATAACCCCTATATTTGTGTAATCATTTGGCGCTCAACGAAGAGTTTAGGGAGTCTTTTCAAGTTATACGCTATCGCGAGTAATATGTGCCAGGCATGAGCCTTAGCTAGACCACAGTAACGTAGTATTTTGGCATTGAACCAACGAGCTTGACTGCCGAAGGTTCGCTCTACCACATAGCGAGCCTTTGTAATGAGGCGATTGCGCTGTAATTGTCTTGGTGACAGCGGATTATTCTTCATGGCTTTATTCTGAATGCCGTTTTTAAGGCCACGTGATTTCAGCGTATCGCGATGTTTCTGGCTGCTATAGGCTTTATCGGCATGAATACGGGCACCTGGTTGAATATTGGCTTTATCGAGTAGATCCAGCAACGGCTTGCTGTCATGGCAATTGGCTGCAGTCGTTTCAACCGCTAATACCAGCCCGTTATCATCGACTACCGTATGTTGCTTATAGCCAAATACGGATTTATCGCCTTTCTTAACCCAGCGTGCTTCAGCATCTACGCCTGGTTGGTCCACTTCAATGACGCGCATCGCTTCCTTGGCATTCGGTTCATCATCTCGTTCTTCCCGATCGCTGACCACTTCATAAGTTGGCTTGGTTTTAGGTTTACGCGGACTTTGTGTAATGCTCGCATCAACATGACAGCCTTTTTTAACCGCAATATCATGAACTGCTATTTGCTGGTTGATTTGCGTTAATAACCTATCCCATGCTTGAGCCACAGTAAGCCGAGTTCTGAACCGTGATAATACCGAATGATCCGGCACATCATCTTCCAGTGACAGTCCAAGAAACCGCATCACGTGCAGATTTGAATTCGCCATGTCTTCTACTGATTCATCGCTTAGACCACCATTCCAGATCCCTACCAGAAGCATCTTAAACAGCAGCAATCCAGAATACGCCGGTCGCCCTGCAGCATCGGATATCGGAGAATAATGCTCCGCAATCGCTTTCTCTATCGAGTCCCAATCTATTAATTGATCAATCTGCTTCAAAAAATTCCCTTTGCGGGTTCTCCGGGTTACATCTAATTCTGAAAAACTCATACTTATTACTTCAATGCTATTGATCTAAAACATAATTCTAGCATCTGGATGATCGGTTGAATTTATAGCCGTGCAAAAGTCTCGGCGTGTAGCCTCGAATCCGTCCATGATCGGCATGTTACAGTCCATCAATATTAAATCCGGGTGTTGATTCTGGTATTCAGCAATCGCTGCTTTTCCATCGCTAGCAATTGCAATTTCACAATTCAGATGCTCGAGCATTGCTCGGCTGATCATCTGATTCACCACGTTATCTTCGACCAGTAATACTTTGAGGCGTCGATCTGTACTTTTCAGTTTTACTGAATTGATTGGTTCGACCGTTTTGCTTTCAACTTGCGAGTTAACTTCTGTCGCGTGTTTTAGAGGAATACAAACCTTAAATTGCGAACCCCTGCCACTTTCGCTTGTGAGTGCGATCGTTCCACCCATTAACGTTAGTAACTTTTGGGTGATAGCAAGACCTAGGCCGGTACCTTGAATATGTTGTGTCGATTCTCCCACTTGCCTAAAGTCTTGAAATAGCAGTTTCTGGTCTTCGTGTGAAATCCCGATTCCCGTATCGATGATCGTAAAATACAACTCAACGATATCAGACTCAGGAATATCAATATATTTGACTGAAAGCTGGACACTACCTGCGGGTGTAAATTTAAAAGCATTACCGAGCAAATTAAATAAGACTTGCTTGATGCGATCGGGATCACCAGTGAGTAAGGTAGGTAATGGGGTATCAATGTCGATGATAAAATCTAGCCCTGTTTCATCTGCTTTAGGACGAATTAGTAATTCGATTTGTTGGATCAAATGCGATGGACTAAATGCGCGATTGACGATAGCGAGCTTTTGGGCTTCGATTTTAGCGAAATCAAGAATATCATCGATGACACGTAATAACGTGCGCCCTGAGCTCCGGATAATTGCCAGTTGCTGGGATTGCACAGCGTTAAGCGGCGTATTGGCCATTAGTTCCGCCATTCCTAGCACACCATTCATCGGCGTGCGAATCTCGTGACTCATTGCAGCTAAAAATGCTGATTTCGCCTTATTTGCTTGCTCAGCTTGTGAGCGAGCTTGTTCAAGATCTTTCGTTTGTGTTTCCAGTAGTGATGCTTGCTGGCGGATGATCCAATAATCATGGTTTTGTAGCTTTCCACTGTGAACGCAATAAATGAAATAGGCTAAACCGACGAATAGGACTGTCCAGCCGGAATCGATGGGTAAGAAAATTGCAAGGCTAAAGAGGCAAGGCAAAAAGATCAAACTTGCAAATGTTGTCATTAGCGCCATTCGTGGGGCTGTAGCAGAGATGCCGCCAGACAAAAAACCAATCGTTACTGCGATCGCAATAAGCACCCCATCGCTAATCTCGTTGATTGTTGCCAGAATGATGATAAAGAAACCAACCCAACTAAGCGCGGTAAGAACGTACACTGTAAAAATAAGGCGCTCAATCAATGCGTCTGAGAATGTGTTAAGCTCAACCTGCTTAAATAAGAATAGACGGAGCAGTGCAAGGATAAAGAAGCATACGATGAAAGCAATAATGCTCGATTGCTCACGCAAATCGGGTGAGAAAAGTACAATGCTGATTGCGCACAGTAAATAAAATAACCCTCCAAAGCGCATGCGCCGGGCTATATCGTGGTTCGTGCTGGACCGTGCTTTGTCGAGATAAGCGATGGCAGGATCGGACCACATACCAATGTTGCAGTGAAATAATTAAGAAGAATCGGATAACACTAGGCGATTCGTCGATATTGAATGACTTCGGCGATATATTTTTTATTCATTTTATTGTCTCCCGATCAATCAACTATAGTGCGTACCATTTTCAAAAGCGATGATATGCCCTTACCTATAAGTTTAACTGATTGATCGCTTGCTTCAATAAATTCTTACTGGTTGCATCAAGGACCAGAGGTGACCGATTTCTTTTACATTCAAACTGATATCAGGGGGTTCATCATGTCAATGCAATCGATCAATCCGGCAACAGGTCAAATCACACGATCCTTTTCGATATGGCAGGCTGATCAAATCAATACTGCATTAGATCAAGTCGAATCGGCGCAAGCAAGATGGGCGGCGCTCAGTTATGAGCAGCGCGGACAATGCTTCCGGCAATTGGCGCAAATATTCCGGCAAAACAGTGAAAGCTATGCGTATCTGATCACCGAAGAAATGGGGAAATTACTCAGGGAAGCGCGCGCTGAGATCGAGAAATGTGCCATGGGTTGCGAACACTATGCAGATCATGCGGCATCGTACCTACGCGATGAAGTTATCGCCTCCGATGCGAGCCGCAGTGTCGTCGTTTATCAGCCATTAGGCACTATTTTGTGCATCATGCCGTGGAATTTTCCGTTCTGGCAATTAATTCGTGCTGCGGCGCCAGCGATGATGGCGGGTAACACAGTGGTTCTGAAGCACGCATCGAATGTGCCGCAATGTGCGCTTGCATTGGAAGCAGCATTTCAACAAGCGGGATTCCCGACTCATACTTTTCGCACACTCATGATCAGTGCTGCCCAAGCAGAACAAGTGATTGCCGATCGCCGCATCGCTGCGGTGACGTTGACGGGCAGTAGTGCTGCGGGGCGCAAAGTTGCAGCAATTGCTGGGCAGCATTTGAAAAAGTGTGTGTTGGAATTGGGAGGATCGGATCCGTTTATCGTGCTGGATGATGCCGATATCGAATGGACTGCGCAGCAGGCACTAATCGCCCGGCTGCAAAATATGGGGCAAACTTGCATTGCCGCGAAGCGTTTTATTTTGCAGGAAACGATTGCGGATAGCTTTGTGGAGCGGTTGCAAGTGCTTATCAGCCAGTTACGCAGTGGCGACCCCAAAGATGCCGCAACCACCATTGCACCGATGGCACGAGTGGATTTGCGCGACGAATTGCATGCGCAAGCAGAGCGAAGCCTGGCATTAGGCGCAAAGTTACGAGCCGGCGGTTTTTCCATTGGTGAGCAGGGCGCCTATTACGCACCAACCATTCTGGATCACGTGCAACCTGGAATGCCGGCATTTGACGAAGAATTATTCGGACCTGTCTTCGCCATTGCGCGTGTCAGTAATGCCGAGGAAGCAATAAAATTAGCGAATCAAACCCAATTTGGCCTCGGTGGCAGTGTATGGACAGGCGATCTGGCACGCGGTGAAGCACTGGCACGGCAAATTCATGCCGGTTGCACATTCGTCAATGGTATCGTCAAAAGCGACCCACGCTTGCCATTCGGCGGCATCAAAGATTCCGGCTATGGCAGAGAATTGTCCTATCACGGTATTCGTGAGTTCGTGAATATCAAAACGATTTGGATTAGGTAGGTGTTTTAGGGGGTGTAATGGTTACGTTGGAGGAGGCCGATGGTTTCAAGTCAGAGCATCCACGCTCGAAAAACTTGCCAAAACTGAGTGCGCAGTTATTTCCTCGGTCGCGTGTAAATAACGCGTCCTACTCGGTCGATATGGGCGATCAGGTCGGTATTTTCAAGTAGGCGGTATTGCGACAAATCGACGGTATAAGGCAACATCAGGTCGTCAATCTGGTCTTCAATTTGCATGAACTCGGCAAATGAAATCTCGCTGCCTTTAATTGTCAGATCGATATCGGAGCCTCGGCGATAATTTCCTTTCGCTCTTGAACCATAGATCAACACTGAATCGATGGTGTCGTGTCTTGCAAATACGCGATTGAGTTTTTCCAAGGTGGTACGTGACAAACCAAATGAATACTGCTCGTTCATGGCTGGTATTTTTCTATTTCTTTTTTCAGTGCCCTGAATAAAGGATAGTAATCATGAATGATTGCATTCACTAACTGCTCAGCGGTGTGCTCATTGTAGGTATGTGAGGAGATGTTGCGGCTCTGGATCATGGCCATCCATTGGTCGCCATCTTGAATCAACTCAACTTTAAATGCTTCACGAGTTGCGTCTTTTGAGCCTCTGATATTCTGATTGCCTTGATCCTGCAAAAAATCTTTCAATAGATTCCAAGCCAATTCGTGGGTAAATTCGAATGCTTGAATAACACCTTGTTTTTCCAATGGGCTGAGTGCCCGTTGATTGCTGAGCTCAACCGCATTTTGCAATTGCAGCAACGCTTTTTGATAATTGGCAAACCGTTGTTGCCAGCGGATATCTGGATCATTCATTGGATTTTCTCTGTGTTTGAATCAATGCGATGCGGATTAAGATCGGATAATAGAGCAAGTTTTATTTAACAGATTTTGGCGGATTCAAATATGAAGTGCAACACCTGATTTGAAGAATACCTGATTAGGTGTTTTGTATCCAAGCCGTTTTCTAGGGCGATTGTTCAATCTTTCCATTGTTGTATTTATCTCCTGTTGTGTAATCGTAGTGAAG